>NZ_DAMBGD010000002.1:124944-243134 GCF_032060985.1 Mobilicoccus sp. | reverse complement strand
CCGGCCCACCGACGCGCGAATGGTCGCGGCGCCACTCGTGGCTCACTCCCACTCGCGTTCACGGTCACGGGAGTGAACCACTCCCGGCCCACCGACGCGCGAATGGTCGCGGCGCCACTCGTGGCTCACTCCCACTCGATGGTGCCGGGTGGCTTGGACGTCACGTCCAACACCACCCTGTTCACCTCACGGACCTCGTTCGTGATGCGCGTGCTGATCTTCGACAGCACGTCGTACGGCACGCGGGACCAGTCGGCCGTCATCGCGTCCTCACTCGACACCGGGCGCAGGACGATCGGGTGGCCGTAGGTGCGACCGTCGCCCTGGACGCCCACCGAACGGACATCCGCGAGAAGGACGACCGGGCACTGCCAGATGTCGCGATCGAGGCCGGCCTCGGTCAGTTCCTCCCGCGCGATGGCGTCGGCGGCACGGAGCGTCTCGAGACGCTCCTTGGTCACCTCACCGATGATGCGGATACCGAGGCCCGGGCCCGGGAACGGCTGCCGCCACACGATGGCCTCCGGCACCCCGAGTTCGAGACCGACCTGGCGGACCTCGTCCTTGAACAGGTCCCGCAGCGGCTCGACCAGCGTGAACTGCAGGTCCTCCGGCAGACCGCCGACGTTGTGGTGGCTCTTGATGTTCGCGGTGCCCGACCCGCCGCCGGACTCGACGACGTCGGGGTACAACGTGCCCTGCACGAGGTGCTTGACCGGGTGCTGCTCGGCGTCCGCCGGATCGTTCTTCGACCCGGCGGTCCCCGCGACGACGTCGCGCGCCGCCTGCTCGAACGCGCGGATGAACTCCCGCCCGATGATCTTGCGCTTGGTCTCGGGGTCGCTCACGCCGTCGAGCGCGTCGAGGAACTGCTTCTCGGCGTCGACGACGACGAGGTCGACGCCCGTCGCCTCGACGAAGTCCTTCTCCACCTGCTCGGCCTCCCCGGCGCGGAGCAATCCGTGGTCCACGAACACACAGGTGAGCTGGTCGCCCACGGCCTTCTGCACGAGCGCCGCGGCCACCGAGGAGTCCACACCCCCCGACAACCCGCAGATGACCCGCTCGTCGCCGACCTGCTCGCGGATCTTCGCGACCTGCTCGGCGACGATGCTCGACGGCGTCCACTCACCCGCGAGCCGCGCCCCCTGCTGGAGGAAGTTCGTGAGCACGCGTTGCCCGAACGTGCTGTGCATGACCTCGGGGTGCCACTGCACGCCGTACAGCCGCCGCTCGTCGTCCTCGAACGCCGCCACCGGGGCCCCCGCGGTCTGGGCGGTGACCTGCACCCCCTCGGGGGGAACGGTGACCGAGTCGCCGTGACTCATCCACACCGACTGCGTCGTCGGCTGCCCGCGGAACAGGGTGGACTCCGCGCCGAGAATCTGCGCCTGGGTCGACCCGTACTCGCCGAGCCCCGTACGCGCGACGGTGCCCCCGAGCGCCTGCACCATCGCCTGGAACCCGTAACACATGCCGAAGACCGGGATGCCCGCGTCGAGAAGCGCGGGGTCGAGGCCCGGTGCCTCGTCGGCGTACACCGACGACGGGCCGCCGGAGAGGATGATCGCGCCAGGCTTGCGAGCGAGCATCTCGTCGGCGCTCATCGAGTGAGGGACGACCTCGCTGTAGACCTTGGCCTCACGCACGCGACGCGCGATGAGCTGGGCGTACTGCGCGCCGTAGTCGACGACGAGAACCGGGTTCTCGTGCAGGCCCTCGGCAGGGGAATCGGTCACGGGGTCTCCTCGTGCGGGGCGGAGTCACGACCCGCCCACTCTAGTCGTGGCGTCGTCGGCGACGACGCCCGGTCGCGACCCGGCAGACCAGGACTCGACCGCCGCCGCCACACCTCACACCGGAAGCCGGCGTTCACACTGGAGCCCATACCGTCAGGTCCCAGGATGAGCCTCCGGCTCGAGGTGGGTGGCGCGGCTCAGCCGACCCAGACGCGGGCGTTGCGGAACATGCGCATCCAGGGGCTCTCCTGCCCGACGGGGGCCGACGTCCACGACATCTGGACGTTGCGCTGCACTCGCTCGGGGTGCGGCATCATCGCAGTGAACCGGCCGTCGGGCGTCGTCACCGCCGTGAGACCGCCGGGCGAGCCGTTGGGGTTGAACGGATACGTCTCGGTGGGCGTGCCATGCCCGTCGACGTACCGCGCCGCCCCGAGAACCTGCGCGGCGTCGCCCCGGGCCGAGAAGTTCGCGAACCCCTCACCATGCGCCACGGCGATGGGGATGAGCGACCCCGCCATGCCGGAGAAGAAGATCGACGGGGAGTCCAGCACCTCGATCGTCGACAGGCGCGCCTCGTACTGTTCGCTGCGGTTGCGGGTGAAGCGGGGCCACGCGTCGGCGCCGGGGATGATCTCGGCGAGGGCCGCGAACATCTGACACCCGTTGCAGATGCCGAGCCCGAACGTGTCCTCGCGCGCGAAGAACGCCGTGAAGGCCTCACGCAGACCGGCGTTGAACATCACCGAGCGCGCCCAGCCCTCGCCCGCGCCGAGCGTGTCGCCGTAGGAGAACCCGCCGCAGGCGACGAGACCCGCGGCGTCGGAGAGGTCGAACCGGCCCTGCTGGAGGTCGGTCATGTGGACGTCGATCGCCTCGAAACCCGCCGCGTCGAACGCGAAGGCCGTCTCCACGTGCGAGTTGACCCCCTGCTCCCGGAGCACCGCGACCTTGGGACGCGCCCCGAGGGACAGGTAAGGGGCCGCGATGTCCTGGGTGGGGTCGAACGTCGGGGACAGCCGCAGACCGGGGTCGTCGCCCCCGACGGCGGCGTGCTCCTCATCGGCGCACTCGGGGTTGTCACGCCGGGCGCTGATACGCCAGGAGACCTCGTCCCACGCCTGCGCGAGGTCGCGGACGGACTCCGCAAGCAGTTCCTCCCCCTCGGCGTGGACGACGAGACGACGCTCCGGCGTCGTGCACCCGACACGCCGGGCGAGGTCGCCGAGCCCGTGTTCGGTGAGGACGGCCAGCGCGGCGTCGGCATCGGTGACCCCGAGGACGACACCGAGCTCCTCGGTGAAGAGCGCCGCAAGCGACTCGACCTCGGCCTCGACGCCGACACCCCCGGCGAACGCCATCTCGGCGAGGGTCGTCCACAGTCCGCCGTCGGAGCGGTCGTGGTAGGCCGTGACGAGACCCTGCTCCCGCAGCGCGGCGAGGGCGTCGGCGAGACCGACGAGCCGCTGCGGGTCGTCGAGATCGGGCACCCGGCCGCCGAACTCCCCCTGCACCTGCGCGAGGATCGATCCGCCGAGACGGTCGGCGCCGGCCCCCAGATCGACGAGCACGAGCTCCTCACCCGCGGACACGACAGGGGTGAGCGTCCCCCGCACATCCGGGAGCGAGGCGAACGCGGACACGACGAGCGAGACCGGCGAGATGACCTGACGTGGCTCGCCGGCGTCGTCCGCCCACCGGGTGCGCATCGACAGCGAGTCCTTGCCCACGGGGACCGAGATGCCGAGTGCCGGGCAGAGCTCCATCGCGACCGCCTCGACCGTGTCGTAGAGCGCGGCGTCCTCGCCGGGCTCACCGCACGCGGCCATCCAGTTGCACGAGAGCTTGACCTCGCGCAGCCGCACGGGCGCGGCGAGGAGGTTGGTGAGCGCCTCGGCGACCGCCATGCGTCCCGAGGCCGGGGCATCGACCGAGGCCAGCGGGGTGCGCTCGCCACTGCTCATCGCCTGACCCGCGAAGCCGCTGTGATCCGAGAGCGTGACTGCGACGTCGGCGACGGGCACCTGGTACGGACCGACCATCTGGTCACGATGGGTAAGGCCACCGACGGTGCGGTCGCCGATCGTCACGAGGAACCGCTTGCTCGCGACGCTCGGGTGCCGCAGGACGGCGTAGGCCGCCTCGCGCAGCGCCTCGCCCTCCAGACCGACGAGATCGAGGTCGGGCGTCGACCGCTCGACGCGGGCGACGTCACGGGTCATGCGCGGAGGCTTGCCGAGCAGCACCTCCATCGGCATGTCGATGGGCAGGTCGGCGCTCGCGTCGGTCGAGTCGTCGTCGCCGGGGGCGAGGACGAGCTGCCCGTCGGCGCGCGCCACCCCGACGACGGCGTAGGGGCACCGCTCGCGGCGAGCGAGGTCGGCGAACCGCGGCAGGGACTCCGGCGCGATCGCGAGCACGTACCGCTCCTGCGACTCGTTGCACCAGATCTCCTTGGGCGCGAGACCGGACTCCTCGAGCGGCACCGCCGTGAGGTCGAACCGGGCGCCCATCCCCGCGTCGTCGACGAGCTCGGGGAAGGCGTTGGAGAGACCACCGGCGCCGACGTCGTGGATCGCGAGGATCGGGTTGTCCTCACCGAGACTGCGGCAGTGGTTGATGACCTCCTGCGCGCGCCGTTCGATCTCGGGGTTGCCGCGCTGCACGGAGTCGAAGTCGAGATCGGCGGCGTTGACCCCCGCCGCCATCGAGGAGGCCGCGCCACCCCCCATGCCGATGCGCATGCCCGGTCCGCCGAGCTGCACGAGGAGGGTGCCGGCACCGAAGGCGATCTTCTCGGTGGCGTCCGCGGCGATGGAGCCGAGCCCACCCGCGCTCATGATCGGCTTGTGGTAGCCGCGGTGCACCCCGTCGACGACCTGTTCGTAGACACGGAAGAACCCGCCGAGGCCCGGGCGCCCGAACTCGTTGTTGAACGCCGCCGCCCCGATGGGCCCCTCGATCATGATGTCGAGCGGGCTCGCGATGTGACCGGGGAAGTGCTCGCGCGGCGCCTCCCACGGCTCGTTCTCCTCGGACAGATGCAGGTCGGACACGACGAACCCCGTGAGCCCGGCCTTGGGCGCCGAGCCGCGCCCCGTGGCACCTTCGTCGCGGATCTCACCACCGGCACCCGTCGCGGCGCCGGGGAACGGGGAGATCGCGGTGGGGTGGTTGTGGGTCTCGACCTTCATGAGCACGTGGACGTCCTGCGTCCGCCCGACGTACCGGCCCGGACCGCCGCCGGCGCCCTCGGGGGCGAAGGCCGTGATCGCGCCGCCCGTCATGATCGACGCGTTGTCCTTGTAGGCGACGACGGTGCCGTTCTCGGGGCCGCCCGCGACCTGCTCGGTGTGGCGGATCATGCCGAACAGCGACCGGGCCTGCGGTGCGCCGTCGACGACGAAGTCCGCGTTGAAGATCTTGTGACGGCAGTGTTCGGAGTTGGCCTGCGCGAACATCATGAGCTCGACGTCGGTGGGGTTGCGCCGCAACCCGCTGAACGCCTCGACGAGGTAGGTGATCTCGTCCTCCGACAGCGCGAGACCGAAGTCGCGGTTCGCCTCGACGAGCGCCGCCTCACCCCGCCCGAGCACGTCGACGTGGGCCATGGGCTCGGGGTGTCGTTCGGCGAAGAGCTGCGCCCCGGCCTCGCGGGCGTCGAAGGTCGTCTCGGTCATGCGGTCGTGCAACGCGGCCGCGACGGCACGCCGTTCGTCCGCGTCGAGACCGCCGCCCGGCCCCGCCTCCACGGTGATCGCGTACTCGGTCACCCGCTCCACACGGCGGATGTCGATGCCGCAGTTGTGGACGATGTCGGTCGCCTTGGACGCCCACGGCGAGATCGTGCCGAGCCGCGGCGCGACGACGACGCGTTCGACGACGCCCGCCGCGTGCTCCGTCGCCGAGACGTTCCCCGGCTGGGGACCGTCGTACGGCTCACCGTAGGTGAGGATCGCCCCGAGCACCTGCTCCGTCGCCGCGTCCAGCGCCTCCTCCGAGGCCACCCAGTGCACGAACCGGGCGTCCACGGCCCCGATGCGCGAAGACACGGCGCGCAGCCGCGCGCGGAGGGCGCGGGCACGGAACGGCGACAGTGCGGATCCGCCCTCGAACGTCGTGAGGGCGAACTCGTGCGTGGCAGGCATGCGGTAGCCTTTCGAGGCGTTCGTGGGGAACGAACACAGGCTACCGGCGCGCTCCGACAACCCTTTCCGGGCGCTACCCAGCCGGACCGACCGACGGCCCCGAGCAACCCGCCGCACGCTCCCTCACCTGCACGTCGAGGTCGAGACCGATGCGCAGGCGACCTCGTCAGTGGACGACGTTCACCCCGGTCGGCGTCTGCTCCCCACCCGCTGCCCCGAGGTGAGCCTCGACCTGCTTGGCGACGCGACGCTCCACGTAGAACGACAGGAACGGCACGCATCCGGCGAGCATGACGCCGACCATCTTCGGCAGGCTCCATCGCGCCGCGAAGCCGAGGTTGGCCGTGGCCGCGAGGTAGATCATGTAGATGAACCCGTGCGGCCCGGGCCACCACCCGAGCGGGTTCTCCTCCTTGCTCATCCCCATGCCGTAGGCCATCCACATCTCGGCCACGAGCACGAGAAGCCCCACACCGACGACGAACGCCATGATCTTGAACGGCGTGAGCGCCTTGGCGGTCTTGGCCGGGTCGAATCCGCGGGGCGGGGTGACGGTCATCGGGTGCTTCCTCCTGAGGGGGTCGTGGTCGTGTCGGTCGAGCCGGTGGTGCCGGTCGCGGAGGCCGCCGCAACGTCACGGTGCACGTCGCCCTCGGCGCCGGAGTCGCGGTCGAGGGTGGCGTCCCTCGTGGCGTCGTGCCCGGCGCCGGGCCCCGAGTCGCCGTCGGGGTCCCCGCCGGGGCCGGGACCGGCGGCCAGGGCGGCCGCGGCGCGGAGCTCGTGCTCGTCCCGCACGGCCCGCCACCAGATGTAGACGACGAAGCCGGCGAAGATCCACCACTGCACCGCGTAGGCGGCGTTGCGCCAGTTGACGCCCTCGGTGCGCACCGGCGGGGGCGGCACCCGCGTGAGCTGCGCTGACGCCCCGGTCGCGGCCGGCACCTCGTCCTCGGCGAACATGAAGGCGTTGTAGATGTCGCCGCCCCACGCGTTGATCCCGCTCGCGAGGTCGACCGTCTGCACGCGTCCCGGCTCCGGCCGCGTCGGCTTCTCGGGCGGACCCTCCTGCGGCTGCAGGGCGCCGTGGACCGTGACCGTGCCGGTGGGCGCCGGGGGCGGCGGGGCGCCCTCGTCGACGAATCCCCGCACGACGGCCAGCCGCGCACCGCTGGAGTCGACGATCATCGGAGTGAGGACCCACGACCCGACCCGGTCACCGAGACGGCGCTCGACGACGAGCACCTGGTGGGTCTCGTCGTAGCGCCCCGTGGCGCGCACGGCCCGGCCGACGTGGTGTCCGGTGATCGACGTCTGCGGCGGCATGACCTCGTCGATCGGCGCCTCCGGCGTCTGTTCGATCTTCTCGGCGGCCTCGCGCTGCGAGGTGTGCTGAGCGACGTCGAGCTGCCACAGCCCGAGCCACCCGAACCCGACGACGACGAGGACCACCAGCCCCAGCAGGGCTAGCCATTTGGGTCTCAACGCCGTCCGGATCACGCCTCCAGGCTAGGCCACCACCCTGACGGCCGCCCGGTCCGTCCCCGCCTCGAGGTCGCCGTCGCGACGTCCGGCCTGGAGCCGTCCCCGCCGAGACCTCCCCGCGCATGCCGACGTCCGGCGAGTCGACACGAACTCGACGCCACACCGTCCGCGCCACCGCGGTCGGCGTCCGTGCCTTGCCCCGGTGCGTGCCCCGCCCGTGCCGCCCGTGCCCCCCGTCGCGCCTCGGCGCAGGGCCCGGCGGCTGCCACCGGTGGGTCTGGGTGCATGGCGCGTCGCCTCGACACGCGCAGGCCGCCCTGCCCGGCGACGGGAAGGGCGGCCTGTGTCACGGGACGTGATGGATCAGCCCGGGGAGTAGGGAGACACGACGACCTCGACACGCTGGAACTCCTTGAGCTCGGAGTACCCGGTCGTCGCCATCGCCCGACGCAGGGCCCCGACGAAGTTCGTCATGCCGTCGGCCGAACGGCCGGGGCCGTGAAGGATCTCCTCGAGGGGGGCGAGCGCCCCGACCTGCACGCGCTCCCCGCGCGGGAGTTCTGGGTGGTGGGCCTCCGGACCCCAGTGGAAGCCGCGACCGGGCGCCTCGACCGCGCGGGCGAGGGCCGCGCCGATCATCACCGCGTCGGATCCGCAGGCGATCGCCTTGACGACGTCGCCGGAGCGGCCCATGCCGCCGTCCGCGATGACGTGGACGTACCGGCCGCCGGACTCGTCAAGGTAGTCGCGACGGGCCGCGGCCACGTCGGCGATCGCGGTGGCCATCGGGGTCTGGATCCCGAGGGTCTGGCGGGTCGTGTGGGCCGCGCCGCCACCGAATCCGACGAGGACGCCCGCCGCGCCGGTGCGCATGAGGTGCAGGGCCGCGGTGTAGGTGCCGGCGCCGCCGACGATGACCGGGACGTCGAGCTCGTAGATGAAGCGCTTGAGGTTGAGGGGTTCGACGTGGCTGCTCACGTGCTCCGCCGAGACCGTCGTGCCGCGGATGACGAACAGGTCGACGCCCGCGTCGACCACCGTGCGCCAGTGCTCCTGGGTGCGCTGCGGCGAGAGCGCACCGGCGACCGTGACCCCGGCCTCGCGCATCTGGGTGAGCCGGGCGGTGATGAGCTCGGGCTTGATCGGCTCGGCGTATAGCTCCTGCATACGGCCGGTGACCGCGGTCGCGTCGAGCGAGGCGATCTCGGCGAGCTGCGTGGTCGGATCCTCGTACCGCGTCCACAGGCCCTCGAGGTCGAGCACCCCGAGTCCGCCGAGACGGCCGAACGAGATCGCCGTGTCCGGCGACATCACGGAGTCCATCGGCGCGGCGAGGAACGGGAGATCGAACTGGTACGCGTCGATCTGCCAGCTGATCGAGACCTCCTCGGGATCGCGCGTGCGCCTGCTGGGCACGATGGCGATGTCGTCGAAGGAGTAGGCGCGGCGTCCCCGCTTACCTCGGCCGATCTCGATCTCAGTCACCCGGTCAGCCTAGCCGCCGCCTCGGCCACGGAGGTGACCATGACCCTCCTCTCGGACGTCGTGGCGGAGCGTCGCCCCGCAGGGCCGCCCCCCTGCCGTCGTGTGGCATGCAGCACACCCTGAGCCTGCCGAGACGCCCTCGCGAAGATTTCTCCATCGAACGGGAAATACTGTCGTGCACGACACGGTTGCGAACGGACGAACACTCGTCAGCAACCGAGGAGCGCACCATGTCCACCCTGTCCGACCCGATCCGCATCGGTCGCATGGACCTGCCCAACCGTGTCGTCATGGCCCCCCTGACGCGCAACCGCACGCCCGGGGACCACGCCCCCACCGAACTCAACGCGACCTACTACGCGCAGCGTGCGAGCGCCGGGCTCATCATCAGCGAGGGCAGCCAGCCCAGCGCCGTCGGCCAGGGCTACCTCGACACCCCGGGCGTGCACTCGGCGTCCCAGGTCGAGGGATGGCGCGGCGTCGCCGAGGCCGTCCACGAGCGCGGCGGCCACATCTTCGTCCAGCTCATGCACGCCGGGCGCGTGGCCCACCCGGACAACAAGGATGGCCTCGAGACCGTCGCCCCGTCGGCGATCGCCCTGTCGGGCAAGGTCGTCACCGCGAACGGCACGCAGCCCTACGTCACCCCGCGGGCCCTGGAGACCGACGAGATCCCCGGAATCGTCGAGGAATTCGTCCACGCCGCGAAGAACGCGGTCGAGGCCGGACTCGACGGCGTCGAGATCCACTCGGCCAACGGATACCTGCTGCACCAGTTCCTCGCCCCGTCGAGCAACGAGCGCACCGACGCCTACGGCGGCTCGCCCGCGGCCCGCGCCAGGCTGACGATCGAGGTCGTCACCGCGGTCGCCGAGGCGATCGGCGCCGACCGTGTCGGCGTGCGGATCTCGCCCGCGCACAACGTGCAGGACGTCCTCGAGAAGGACCCGCAGGCCACCCGCGAGACGTACGAGACGCTCGTCGACGCCATCGCGCCGCTCGGCCTCGCCTACCTCAGCATCCTCGCCGACCCGGCGGGCGAACTCACCCAGGACCTGCGCCGCCGCTTCGGCGGTACGGTGATCCTCAACTCCGGGTTCCAGGAGGTCACGACGCGTGAGTCGGCGCAGGAGATCCTCTCCGCCGGGCTCGCCGACGCGGTCGCCGTGGGACGCCCGCTGCTCGCGAACCCCGACCTCGTGGAACGGTGGGAGACGGGCGCCGAGCTCAACGAGCCCGACTCGTCGACCTTCTACGGCGGCGGCGCCCACGGGTACACCGACTACCCGACGCTCGCCCGCGTCTGAACCCTCCCGGCATTCCCCCGTATCGACCCGAAGGAGCACGACATGGCCTCGTATCGCCTTGAGAACCCCGCCACCGGCGAGGTGGAACAGACCTTCGACCCCACCACCGACGAGCAGCTGCAGGAGATCATCGCAGGCGCCCACGAGGCGTACGCCACGTGGCGACGGGAGCCGCTCGAGACCCGGGCGGCGGTGCTTGCGCGCGCCGCCGACACCTTCGAGGAGCGTGCCGACGAGATGGCCGCGCTCATCGCCCGTGAGATGGGCAAGCCGCTCGCCCAGGGTGTCGGTGAGGTGCAGCTCTCGGCCTCGATCCTGCGCTGGTACGCCGAGCACGCGGGCGAACTGCTGGCCCTCGACGAGCTCCCCGCCCTCGGCGCCCAGCGCACCTTCGTCGAGAAGGAACCCCTGGGAGTCCTCCTCGGCGTCATGCCGTGGAACTTCCCCTACTACCAGCTGGTGCGGTTCATCGCGCCCAACCTGCTGCTCGGCAACACCATGCTGCTCAAGCCCGCGGGCATCTGCGCGGCCTCCGCGACCCTCGTCGAGGACATCCTTCGTGAGTCGGGCCTGCCCGGCGCGGCCTACCGCACCGTGCTCATCGACCGCGACCAGATCCAGGACGTCATCGCCGACGACCGCGTGCAGGGCGTGTCCCTCACCGGCAGCGAGGCCGCGGGCGCCGCGGTCGCCAAGGGCGCGGGCGAGCACCTCAAGAAGTCCGTCCTCGAGCTCGGCGGCTCCGACGCGATGATCGTCCTCGGCGGCGACATGGAGCGCGTCGCCAAGGTCGCGGCCCGGGCCCGACTCTCCAACGCCGGCCAGGCGTGCAACTCCCCGAAGCGCATGATCGTCCTCGAGGAGCACTACGACGCCTTCGTCGAGAACCTCGTGAAGAACGTCGAGGCCACCGCCGTCGGCGACCCGAGCGAGGAGTCCACGGCGATGGGCCCGTTGTCCTCCGGCGAGGCCGTCGACACCCTCGCCGAACTCGTCGACGACGCTCGCGAGAAGGGGGTCGCGGTGCGCACCGGCGGCACCCGCCTCGACCGTGCGGGCGCGTTCTTCGCCCCCACCGTGCTCACCGACGTCACCCCCGAGATGCGTGCCTTCGCCGAAGAGCTCTTCGGCCCGGTCGCGGTCGTCCACAAGGTCAAGGACGTCGACGAGGCCGTGGAACTCGCGAACTCCTCCTCCTTCGGCCTGTCGGGCTCGGTGTGGACCGACGACCTCGACCTCGCCGAGGCCACCGCGCGCCGTCTCGACGTCGGCATGGCCTACGTCAACGAGCACGGCACCACCCTGGCCGGCCTCCCCTTCGGCGGCGTCAAGCGCTCCGGTTTCGGCCGCGAGCTCGGCGCCTACGGCATCGAGGAGTTCGCCAACCGTCGCCTCGTGCGGGTGTCCCCCACGCGGAGCCCCAAGGCCTGACATGTCCCCGGCCGACGCGCCCCGCCTGGACGACCAGCTCTGCTTCGCGCTCTACGCCGCGAGCCGCGCCACGGTCAACGCCTACCGCGACCACCTGGCGAGGATCGGCCTCACCTACCCCCAGTTCGTCACGCTCCTCGCCCTGTGGGAGCGCGACGGCATGGGGATGGGTGAGCTGGGCGAACGACTCCGTCTCGACAACAGCACCCTCTCCCCCCTGCTCAAGCGCATGGAGGGGATGGGGCTCCTCGAGCGGCGTCGTTGCTCGACCGACGAACGTCGCGTGGAGGTGTGGCTCACCCCCGCAGGCGTGGCCAAGGCCGGACCCGTCCTCGAGGCCCAGCGCGAGGTCGCCTGCCGCGTGCGCCTCACCCCCGACGAGGCGGACACCCTCCGTCTCCTCGCCACCCGACTCACCCTCTCTCTGGAAGACCCCACATGACGAACGACATCCCCACCACGACCCGCGAGATCCACCTCGCCTCCCGCCCCGAGGGGTGGCCGACGCCGGAGAACTTCGACCTCGTCGAGGTCGACCTGCCGGCGCTCGCCGACGGCCAGGTGCTCGTGAAGAACCACTACATGTCCGTCGACCCCTACATGCGGGGCCGGATGAACGACGTCAAGTCCTACGTGCCGCCGTTCGCCATCGGCAAGCCCCTCGACGGTGGCGCGATCGGCGAGGTCGTCGCCTCCTCGGCGGACTCGGTGCCGGTGGGCGCCACCGTGCTCCACGGGCTCGGCTGGCGTGAGTACGCCGTCCTCGACGCCGGCTCCGTCCGTGTCGTCGACGCCGGCCAGATCGGCGAATCGACCTACCTCGGTGCGCTCGGCATGACGGGTCTCACCGCCTACGCCGGGCTCGTCTACGCGGCCGACTTCCACGAGGGCGACGTCGTGTTCGTCTCCGGCGCCGCCGGGGCCGTGGGCTCGATGGTCGGCCAGATCGCCAAGGCGCTCGGCGCGTCCCGTGTCATCGGGAGCGCCGGCTCGCCCGAGAAGGTCGCCCGCCTCAAGGAGCTCGGCTTCGACGCCGCGTTCGACTATCACGACGGCCGTGTCGTCGACCAGCTTCGCGAGGCCGCGCCCGACGGCATCGACGTGTACTTCGACAACGTCGGCGCCGACCACCTCGAGGCCGCGATCACCGTGCTCAACCCCGGTGGACGCATCGCGATGTGCGGCGCGATCGCCCAGTACAACGAGACCGAGCCTCCCGCCGCCCCGCGCAACCTCGCCCTCGCGATCGGCAAGCAGCTCCGCATCCAGGGGTTCCTCGTCGGCCCCTACGCCGACAAGATGGGCGAGTACGCCGACAAGATGGGTGGCTGGCTCGCCGACGGTTCGGTGCAGTTCGACGAGACCATCCGCGAGGGCCTCGAGAACGCCCCGCAGGCGTTCATCGACCTGCTCCGTGGCGCCAACACCGGCAAGATGCTCGTCAGGCTCTGACCGTTCCGCACGCGCCCCCGTGATGTGCGGCGCCGTGCTCGTCCCCCGAGGTGGGTTCCCCCTGTCGACGTCGTGACGACGTCCCCCGTGCCCGCGACGCCCCCGGCGCCGCGGGCACGGGTGTCTTCCTGCCACGCCTGCCCCTCCCACGGTGCCGGCAGGGGCCCGGGCCGCCACGGGACAGGCGGGTCCCCCGCACCTCATCGGGCGCAGGCGAGGAGGTAGCCGACGACGCATCCGGGGGTGCGGCGATCCGGTCGCCATCACGACCGTCCGGCTGCGAT
Source organism: Mobilicoccus sp. (assembly GCF_032060985.1). Lineage (NCBI taxonomy): Bacteria > Bacillati > Actinomycetota > Actinomycetes > Micrococcales > Dermatophilaceae > Mobilicoccus > Mobilicoccus sp. The sequence continues at coordinate 229,806 of NZ_DAMBGD010000002.1, read as the reverse complement.
CCCGTCGTCATCCTTGGCACGATGACGCTGTGAGCCTCGTCCTGCCCGTCGTCATCGGCGTGGCCGTCGGCATCGTCGTCGGGGCCCTCGGCGCCGGAGGCGGGATCCTCGCGGTGCCGGTGCTCGTGCACCTGCTCGGGCAGGAGCCGCACGACGCGGCGACGGGCTCCCTCGTCCTCGTCATCCTCACCGCGCTCACCGCGCTGCCGGCCCGCGCCCGTGCCCACGACGTGCGCTGGCGCGACGGGCTCGTGTTCGGAGTCCTCAGCATCCTCGGGTCGGTCGTCGGCTCCCGGCTCTCGGTACGCGTCGACCCGACGGTGCTCATGGCGGCGTTCACCGTCCTTCTCGTCGGGGTCGGGATCGCGATGCTGCGCCACCACGGCACCGTCGACGTCGCCGACCCCCCGCAGAGCGCCGCCGACCCCGCCGCCTCGACCGCGGTGCACCACGCCTCGTTCGCAGCGGTGGCCGGCGCGGCGACGGCGGCGGGCCTGCTCACCGGGTTCTTCGGCGTCGGAGGCGGATTCGCCGTCGTCCCCGCGCTCACGCTCGTCCTCGGCATCGGGATGCGAACGGCCTCAGGGACGTCGTTGCTCGTCATGATGCTGTCCGCGGGCGCGGCCCTCGGGGCGCGGTGGGACACGATCGCCCACGTCGACTGGCCGATCCCCCTGCTCTTCGCCGGGGCGTCGATGGTCGGGGGCCTCCTCGGGACCCGCGCCTCGCGACGCGCCGAGCCCGAGATCCTGAGCCGCGCGTTCGGCGTCCTCCTGCTCCTCGTGGCCCTCGGCAACGGCACCGCCACGCTCCTGGGTCGCTGAGGCGCCGGCAGCGGGCATCCGGGCTCAGAAGCCGATGGCCGCCCGTAGCAGGGCGGTCGCGTCCGCGGGCGGCGTGAGCGCGTGTCCGTCGAGTTCGACGACGGGCGCGAGCCCGCGCACCGAGGACACGAACCACACACCCTCGCAGGCGAGCAGCTCGGGGATCGTCACGAGCTCCTCGGCGAGGGACCACGGCAGGTCGGCCGCCCAGATCGTCCGGCGGCTGATCGAGTCGAGGATGCCCGTCGCCCCCACGGGCGTCGTCGCGAGGGTGCCTCCGCGCAGCCACAACACGGCCGAGGTCGGCCCCTCGAGGGCGTACCCGTCCGCGGAGACGAAGAGCGCATCCTCCGCGCCCCGCCGTGCGGCCTCGCGGCGGGCTGACGTGTTCACCGCATACGACAGCGTCTTCACCCCGCCGAGGAGCCACGGCGCCGCGGCGAACGCGTCGCTGGGGTAGCCGCGCGGGAGCGTCACGACCCGGATGCCCTCGCGCTGGGCGACGGTCTTCTCGTCGAGTGCCGTGAGGCTGAGGAAGGCGAGCGGCCCCTCGCCACGATGCTCCTCGCCGCGGGTGAGGACGAGCTTGAGCGCGACGTTACCGCCGGTCCATCGCTCGAGCGCGTCGCCGATGAGCTCGATCCATGCCTCGTCGTCCGGTGCCTCGATCTCCAGGGCGGTCGCCGAGCGCCGCAGGCGCGCGAGGTGGTCGTCGAGGTCGTGGACGAGCCACCCCTCCCCGTCCCAGGCGACGAGGGTCGCGTCGAAGCACCCGTCACCCCGGGTGAGTCCGACGTCGTCACCGCTCGCCACCGGCTCGGCGGCCTCCAGCACGCCCCGCCCCATGACGGCCACCACCTGATGCGAAGTCATGCGTCGAACCGTAAGCGCTGAACCGGCTCCTCACCGAACGGCCCGCGGGAGCGACGCGCCCGACGATCGCCGGACCCGCACCTCGACGCCGCCGACTCCGGCTGCGACGCCTCCACAGCCGCGGCCTCCGTCCTGGCGCCCCACCGGGCACGCGGGGTCGCAGGCGAGGATGCCGTGAGGGGGTCGTCATGGCGACCGCCCTAGGGCATCCTCGGCTGCGACGTCGCCCGGGCCGCGACGTCGAGCCCGGCCACTCGGGGTCGGGGCGAGGCCCGACGGCTCAGCGCTTGCGGGTCTCGATCGTGAAGCCCTGGGCGCGGAGACGGTCGGCGAGGACGTGACCGATTCCGGTCGCGGGGGTGAGGACGCCGGCGTGCTCGGGCAGGCGGTCGCGGTCGAGGACGAGCGCGAGCGCGGCCTCGCCGATCATGATCGCCGTGCCGTCGTAGCCAGGGTCGAAGGGTGCCGAGACCGTCGTCACGTAGTGGGCGCCCGACGTCGTCGCCGCGTGGGTCTCCATGACGAATTCGCCCTTCTGCCGGGTCTTCTCCGAGGGCCCTTCGCCGGGTGAGGGCAGCACGCGGTCGGTGAGCCGCCGCAGCCCGGGCGTGGCGAAGGCCGTCGAGAGGGCGGGCATCATCGACGCCATCGCGAGCGCCATGAGTGGGGCGGTGCGGGAGCGGCCGGTGTCGACGACCTCCCCGTACCGGAACCCGCGGCCGTAGGCCCAGTTCTGCAGCGCGTTGCTGCGGCGGACGATCTGCCCGTTGTAGGCGCCCATGAAGAAGGGCGCCGTCCAGGAGCGGGTGTCGCCGCTGCGGGCGAGCACGACCTGGCCGGTGCGGCCGCGGGCCTCGGGCTCGGCGTCGCGAGCAGGACTCAGACCGTAGGGATCGAGGACGACGCGCACCTTGTCGCGGTCGCCCTTCACCTCGTCGACCTGGCCGCGCATCGAGTCGAGCGTGCCGCCGCTGAAGCCACCGCGCATCTTGCGCACGTGCAGGGTGGTCGTGGCGAGTTCGCCCTCCCCGTCCTCGCGGGCCGCCGTCGCCGTGAGCAGTGTCGCGAGGTCGGAGGGCACGGAGTCGAATCCGCAGGAGTGGACGATGCGGGCGCCCGCTCGCCCCGCGATCTCGTGGAACTGATCGGCCGAGGCACGGACGAAGAGGGTCTCACCCGTGAGGTCGACGTAATCGGTCCCGGCCTCGGCGCAGGCGCCCACGAGCGGAAGACCGTGGCGGGCATACGGGCCGACGGTCGTGAGGACGACCCGTGCCCGCCCGGCGAGCGCGCTGAGCGAGGAGGGGTCGGAGGAGTCGGCGACGACGAGTGGCCAGTCGGCCGCCCGGGCGGGGAGCTCGCGGCGAGCGTCCACCAGGCGCTCCTCGGACCGGCCGGCGAGCCCGATCCGCACCTCCGCGGGCGCATGCCGTGCGAGGTGGGCGGCGATGAGCCGTCCCACGAAGCCCGTCGCACCGAAGACGATGACATCCAGATCACGTTGTTCATCCATGGCCGTACTCTGCCCCACCGTGATCCCGGCCATGCGTGGGGTGGATCACGTCACCGTCCACGCCCTCGCCCGCCCCGACCGTGATCCTGCCCACGTGTCGGGTCTTTTGCGCACGCCCGCCCCGCACCGTCCGGAGCGGGGAGGTCCGCGAGTCGGTCAGGGGCTCCCACCAGGGCACTCTCGGAACTACTCTTCAGTACAGCCCGAGTGCAACGACGCCCTAGGAGCCACACATGGCCAACCTCGCCGATTTCCTCACCGAGTCCGCCCGCCGCCGTCCCGACCATGTCGCCGTGCGTGAGGGCGAGGACGAACTCACCTACGCCGACCTCGACCGGCTCACCGCACTCGGTGCCGGTTGGCTTCGGTCCGAGGGCATCGCCCCGGGCGACACCGTCGTCCTCAGTCTCCCGAACATCCGCGCCTTCGTCGTCGCGTACTACGCGATCCTCAAGGCCGGGGCCGTCGTGGTCCCCATGAACCCGATGTTCCGGCCCCGCGAGATCGAGTACTACCTCACCGACTCCGGAGCCCGCCTCATCATCGGCATGACCCCGGAGGCGGAGGAGGGCGCACGCCAGGCCGGCGCCACGTGCCTCTCCCCACAGGAACTCATGGAGCGCATCCTCTCGGCCGAGCCGCTCACCGAGGTCACGCCCCGGGACGACGAGGACGCCGCGGTGATCCTCTACACCTCCGGCACGACCGGTCGCCCCAAGGGCGCCGAGCTGCGGCATCGCAACCTGCGCTCCAACGCCGCCACCGTCGTCGACACCCTCGTGCACCTGAACCCCGACGACACGATCGTCGGCTGCCTGCCCTTGTTCCACGTCTTCGGCATGACCTCGGCGATGAACGCGGCGATCGTCTCCGGCGTCACGCTCACCCTCGTGCCCCGGTTCTCCGCCGAGGAGGCCCTGCGCGTCATCGAGCGCGACAGGGCGACGGTCTTCGAGGGCGTCCCCACGATGTACGCGGCGATGCTGCAGACCGCCCGCGCGCTCGAGGGCCGCGGCGAGCCCGTACCCGACCTGTCCTCGCTGCGGGTGTGCGTCTCCGGTGGCGCGTCGCTCCCCGTCGAGGTGCTCCGTGCCTTCGAGTCCACGTTCGACGCGATGATCCTCGAGGGCTACGGCCTCTCCGAGACCTCCCCCGTCGTCTCGTTCAACCACCCCGACCGCGACCGCAAGCCCGGCTCCATCGGCACCCCGATCCGTGGCGTGGAGATGGGACTGCGCGACGCCACCGGCCGCGACATCGAAGAAGGCAGCGACGAGATCGGCGAGATCGTCATCCGCGGCGAGGGGATCATGCGTGGCTACTGGAACCGCCCCGACGCCACCGCCGAGGCCATCGACGCCGACGGGTGGTTCCGCTCCGGCGACCTCGCCCGCCGCGACGAGGACGGGTACTACTTCATCGTCGACCGTGCGAAGGACATGATCATCCGCGGCGGCTACAACGTGTACCCGCGCGAGGTCGAGGAGGTGCTCTACGAACACCCCGCCGTGATGGAGGCCGCCGTCGTCGGCGTCCCGCACGAGCACTACGGCGAGGAGATCGCGGCGTTCGTCGCGCTGCGTCCCGAGTCCGAGCTCAGCGCCGGTGACGAGGCCGCCGACGAACTCCGCGCGTTCTGCAAGGACCGTCTCGCCGGCTACAAGTACCCCCGCGTCATCAGGTTCGTCGAGGGCCTGCCCAAGGGCGCGACCGGCAAGATCCTCAAGCGCGAGCTCCCCACCGTCGAGGGCTGATCGGCCGCACCCCACCCACGACGACGCCGCCCCCACCGCCGCATGGCGGTCGGGGCGGCGTCGGGCCGGTGTCAGGGGACGAGGACGACCCGGCCCGTCGTCTCGCCGGCGCCGAGGCGGGTGAGGGCGTCGGGCAGGTCCTCGAGCGGAACGGTCTCGCTGACGAGCGGCTCGATCGTGCCCGCCTCGAGCATCCGCACGAGTTCCTGATGGCATTCGAGCAACGACATCGGGTCCTTCGAGGCGTACAGGCCCCAGTGGAGCCCGAGGATCGAGTAGTTCTTGACGAGGGCGTGATTGAGCGACGGGGAGGGGATCTCGCCCGAGGCGAACCCGACGACGACGATGCGGCCTTCGAACGCGACGCACTTGGTCGACTGCTGGTAGGCCTCGCCACCGACCGGGTCGTACACGACGTCGACGCCCTTGCCGCCGGTGATCTCCTTGACGCGCGCGATGACGTCCTCACTGCGCCGGTCGACGACCTCGTCGCAGCCGAGGCGGCGGGCGACCTCGACCTTGTCGGGTCCGCCGACGACGCCGATGACGCGCGCCCCCGCAGCCTTGCCGAGCTGGACCGCTGCGCTGCCCACCCCGCCCGCGGCGGCGTGGACGAGGAGCCACTCCCCCTCCTGGAGGTGGGCGCGACGGTGGAGTCCGAACCAGCCGGTCTGGTAGGCGATCGTGAGGCTCGCCGCGTGCTCGTCGCTGACCTTCTCGGGCACCGGCATCGCGAACAGTCCCTGCAGCAGTGCCTCCTCGGCGAAGCCCCCGTGAGGCATCGAGGCCATGCCGGCGACGCGCTGACCCACCTCGAGGTGGGTCAGGCCCTCACCGATGGCGACGACGTCGCCGCAGATCTCGACGCCGGGGACGAAGGGCAGCGGCGGCTGCACCTGGTACTGGCCTCGGATCATGAGGACGTCGGGGAAGTTCGCGGCGGTGGCACGGACGCGGACGCGGACCTCGCCGGGGCCGGGCGCGGGCGCCTCGACCTCCTCGAGGGAGAGAACGTCGGCCGGTTCGCCGAGTCGGGTGACCTGCCAGGCCTTCATCGCAGCTCCTCGGAGTCGGGGTGGGGGTGGGTCGTCGGATCGGTCGTCGAACGGGTCGTGTCGGACCCGGTCGCGGTGGACGCGGCGTCGTCGAGATGACGCTGCAGTCGCTGCATGCCCCGGACCCACCTGTCGGGGTTCTCGGCGCGGGCGCGGTAGTACTCGGCGACCCGGGGGTGGGGTAGGACGAGCATGAGGCCCTGCTCGACGGCGTCGAACAGGGCGGCGGCGACGTCCTCGGGCTGGAGGAGCCCGTCGATCGTCAGCAGGCCCTGCACCGGTCCTGCCGAGTGGTAGATGTCGGTCTCGACTCCCTGCGGAGCGAGGATGTGGACGTCGATGCCGCGGTGACCGTACGTGGCGGCGATCCACTCGGCGAACGCCACGGCCCCGTGCTTGCTGACGGAGTACGGTGCCGCGCCGAGCATCGTGAGCAGCCCGGCCGCGGAGGCCGTGACGACGAACCGCCCGCGCGGCCGTCGGGGGGCGTCGGGGTCCGTGCCTGTTCCCGCGTCCGCGTGCGGTCCTGCCTCGGTGCCCGCGCCCACCCCCGGATCGCGCTCCAGCCACCGCGGGACGAGGAGGCGGGCGGCGCGCACGTGCGCCATGACGTTGATCTCGTGGGCGAGCTGCCATGTCGCATCGGGGGTCTCGAGGCCGAGACCACCCTGGATGCCGGCGTTCCCGATCCACGTGTCGATGTCGCCGAGATGGGCGACCGCGGCGCCGACGAGGGCGGTGACGCCCTCGTCGGTGGCGAGATCGGCGACGACGGGGTGGGCCCCGAGTTCGGTCGCGGTGGCGCGGAGGCGGGCCTCGTCGACATCGCTGACCACGACCCGGGCCCCCTCGCCCACCGCACGCGCGGCGAGGGCGCGGCCGATGCCTCCGGCCGCGCCCGTGACCACGACGCGGGTGTCAGCCCACGCCGTCACCCGCTGATCGCCGATCCGTCGACGAGAGTGGCGCCGCCGTCGAGCACCATGGTGACGCCGGTGGTCCAGGCGGCGTCCTCCGAGAGGAGGTGCGCGACCGCGCCAGCGATGTCACCGGGGACACCGAGGCGCTTCATCGCGTACCCGCGGGCGGCCTTCTCCTCGCGGCCCTCGTAGAGCGCCTTGGCGAAGTCGGTCTTGACGACGGCGGGCGCGACGGCGTTGACGCGGATCGCGGGGCCGAGCTCGACGGCGAGTTCCTCGGTGAGGTGGATGAGCGCGGCCTTGCTCGCTCCGTAGAACGCGATGCCCGGGGCGGCGCGCAGACCGGCGACGGAGCCGATGTTGACGATCGCACCGCCGTGCTCGCCCATCCAGGCCGCGTGGGACTGCTGCACCCACGAGAGGGCGGCGACGACGTTGGTGTCCATGATCTTGCGGGCCATGTCGAGGTCGAGCTTCATGAGCGGCCCGTAGGCGGGGTTGATGCCCGTGTTGTTGACGAGCAGATCGAGGGAGCCGAACCGCTCGATCGCAGTGCGGACGGCCTCGCCCTGGTGCGTCGTGTCGGCGGCGTTGCCCGGCACGGCGATCGCGTGCTCCTCACCGCCGAGCTGCTCCACGGCGGCGGCGAGAGCGTCGGGCTTGCGCGCCGTGATGACGACCTTCGCCCCCTCGTCGATCAGCCGTCGGGCCACCGCGAGCCCGATCCCGCGGGAGGCACCCGTGACGATGCCGACCTTGCCTTCGAACCTGTTCATCTGCGTCCTTGGAGAGTGAGGGGTGGGGAAGGGTCATCGATGTGGTGATCGAATGCGGATCGTCGTCGATTCCGCCGGTGGTGCCGGTGTGGGGTGGGTGCGCACGGCACCCACCCCACCCGTGTGTCCGTCAGAGGCCCAGGTCGCGGCCGATGAGTTCCTTCATGATCTCGTTGCTTCCGGCCCAGATCTTGTGCACGCGGGCGTCGCGCCACGCACGGGCGACGCGGTACTCGTTCATGAAGCCGTATCCGCCGTGGAGCTGGACGCACTCGTCGAGGATCTGGCTCTGCATCTCGGCGGCCCACCACTTGGCCTTGGCCGCGTCGACGGCGGTGAGTTCGCCCTTGGCGTGGGCGACGACGCACTGGTCGAGGAACGCCTGGGTGACCTCGGCCTTGGTGACCATCTCCGCGAGCTTGAACTTGTTGTGCTGGAACGAGCCGATGGGCTGGCCGAACGCCTTGCGGTCCTTGGTGTACTGGAGCGTCTCGGCGAGGATCTGGCGAGCATTGGCGAGGCAGCCGACGGCGTCGCCGAGGCGCTCCTGCGGCAGGTGCTTCATCATCTCGATGAACCCCATACCGGGGGCGCCGAGGAGGTGGTCGTCGCCCACGCGGACGTTCTCGAAGAACAGCTCGGCGGTGTCGGACTCCTCCTGGCCCACCTTGTCGAGCTTGTTGCCCTTGGTGAAGCCCGGCGTGCCGGCCTCGAGGACGAAGAGGCTGATGCCCTTGGCGCCCTTGGTGGGGTCGGTGCGCACGGCCACGACGGCGAGGTCGCACTGGTAACCGTTGGTGATGAACGTCTTGGAGCCGTTGATGACCCACTCGTCGCCCTCGCGGACCGCGGTGGTCTTGAGCGCGGCGAGGTCGGACCCGCCGGAGGGCTCGGTCATGCCGATGGCCATGATCTTGCGCCCGGCGGCGACGTCGGGGAGCCACCGCTGCTTCTGCTCCTCGGTGCCGAGGTGCACGAGGTAGGGGGCCGTGATGTCGGCGTGGATGCCGAAACAGGAGGCGACCGCGTTGGTGAACTTCGCGACCTCCTCGCCGAGGACGGCGTTGAAACGGTAGTCGTCGACGCCGGCGCCGCCGTACTCCTCGGGGATGCTGAGTCCGAAGAAGCCCTGCTCACCGGCCTTGAGCCAGATGTCGCGCGGGATGGTCTTCTCCCGGATCATCTCCTCGGCGCGGGGGGCCAGGGTGCGCTCGACGAACTCCCGTACCGACTCGCGGAATGCTTCGTGGTCCTCGTCGTAGATGCTGCGCTGCATGCCGTCTCCTCGCTCGACTACTCTTGACTAAGCGCTTGCTCAGTGCACTCTTGTGACGAGACTCTCCGACGAGCGTGGTCGGGGTCAAGCGATCGTGCCTGTCAGGTGCACCACAACCAGGGGAGGTCGAGATGCCGAAGGACGTCGCACCCACCACTCGCGACCGCCTCAAGCTCGCCGCGGCGGAGTCGTTCGCCGACAAGGGGTTCCACGCGACCACGACGCGCGACATCGCCGCGGCGGCCGGCATGAGCCCCGCGGCGGTCTACGTGCATCACCCGAGCAAGGAGTCGCTCCTGCACGAGCTCTCGCTCGAGGGTCACGAGCAGGTGCTCGCCCTCGCCCGGGAGGCGGCGGGGTCGGCCGACTCCCCCACCGCGCGACTGCGCGCTCTCATGCACACGTGGGTGCGCCTCCACGCCGAGCTCCACACGATGTCGCGGATCGTCAACTACGAGATCGACGCCCTCACCCCCGAGCACCTCGCCGAGGTGAGCGTCGTGCGACGTGAGATCACGACGGTCTTCCGCGACGTCGTCACGGCCGGCGTCGCCACGGGCGAGTTCGCCACCGACCGCCCCAGGATGACGGTCGCCGCGCTCATCTCCCTGGGCGTCGACGTCGCCCGTTGGTGGAGCGACGAAGGCTCCTGGACCCCGGAGGCCCTCGCCGACCACCTCACCACCCTGGCCCTGCGCATGGTCGCCGCCCACCCCCTCGCACCGGAGGCGGGCGTCGACACCGGAGGCTGAGGGCTCCGGTCTCTCACACCGGAGGGGAGTGTTCGGACCTGAGGACATTCCCTCCGGTCCGAACACTCCCCTCCGGTTCGAGGCGCGTCAGGCGCGGGCCAGCACCTTGCCGGCGATGAGGTCGCCGATGGGCATGGCGCTCGTGGCCGCAGGGCTCGGGGCGTTGCACACGTGGGTCATGCGTGGGGTCTCGTAGAAGAGGAAGTCCTCGACCATCGAGCCGTCCTTGCGCACCGCCTGCGCACGGATCCCCGCGGGCTCGGGCGTGAGGTCGGCCGTCGTCAACTGCGGGCAGTACTTGCGCACGAGCTCGAGGTACCCCGGCTTGTACATGCTGTTCCACTGCTCGACGATGCCCGTCTTGAGCTGGCTCTTGGCGATCTGCCAGAACCCGGGGAACGTGACGAAGTCCCGCATGTCCTTCGCGTTCATCGACCACTTGGGATAGCCCTCGCGGGAGAAGCCCATGACGGCGTTCGGGCCGACGGTGACGCCCCCGTCCATCATCAGCGTGAGGTGCACACCGAGGAAGGGCAGGTCGGGGTCGGGCACCGGGTAGATGAGCGTGTCGACGATGTCGTTGTGCTTGGGGTCGAGCCGGTAGTACTCGCCCCGGAACGGCACCATCTGGAAGTCGACGTCGATCCCGGCCATGCGCGCGAGCCGGTCGGCCTGGATGCCGCCGCACACGACGAGCTGCCTGGCGTAGAGGGTCTGCGCCACTCCTGCCCCGCCGTGGCGCCCCGACGGCGCCCCGCCCTCGACGTCGATCCGCACCTCCGAGAGCGACTCGGTGATGTCGGTGACCTTCGTGCCCAGACGGATCGTGCCGCCGGTGGACTCGATGACCTCGGCCATCTTCTCGCACACGCGCGTGTAGTCGACGATGCCCGTGGTCTTGAGGAAGATCGCGCCGATCCCGGTGATCGCCGGCTCGCGCCGCTTGAGCTCGGCCGCGTCGATCAGTTCGACGTCGAGCTCGTTGACGAGTGCACGCTCGTAGAGGGCGTTCATGCGCTCGAGCTCGGCGTCGTTGGTCGCGACGATGAGCTTGCCCGTGTTGCGGTAGGGGATGCCGTGCTCGTCGCAGAACTGCCGCGTGCGCTGCGCCCCCTCCTTGCACAGGATCGCCTTGTGCGAGCCGGGCTTGTAGTAGATGCCCGCGTGGATGACGCCGCTGTTGTGACCGGTCTGGTGGGCCGCGACGCGGTCCTCCTTCTCGATGACGACGAGGCTCGCGCCCGGACGCTCGACGAGGAGCTTCATCGCGGTCGCGAGACCGACGATGCCACCGCCGACGACGGCGAAGTCGTACAGCTCCGGCGTCGCGTCACTCGCGCCGACACCCGCACCGGCCTGCGCCGAGACGGGTTCGACCCCGCCGTCCATCGCGGACCCGTCGAGACCGGGCCCGGCGAGGCTCGGGTCGTCCTGGGGACGGTCGTTCGCCACGACTCACACCTCCTGCGGGAAGGTCTCGTCCTGCGCCCGGCGCAGCTCGTCGCACAGGCGACCCTCGGGAACGGTGACGTCGGCGTAGGAGATCGCCTCGTCCTTCGCGATGTCGCGGGTGAGGACGCAGCCCTCGGCGAGGCCGACGGGCACGAGCCGCTCGGCCGCCGCGACCGGCGCCTTCTCACACTCGCCGTAGTACGTGTACCCGCCGAGCGCGTCGAGCCTCTCGCCCGCCTTGAGGTCCTTCTTGGCGACGGTGATGACCTCGACCTTGGGAGCCGTGAGCAGCGGCGCGATCGTCGCGTCACCGAGTAGGACGGCCCGGGCGACGGTCGTCGGCACCTCGAAGTGGCACAGGTGGTAGGGCGTGTAGAAGCTGTACAGCGGCCCCTCGCCCAGCTTGTAGAGGTTGAGGTAGTGCTGCTGCTTGGGGTCGTCGTGCGTCGCGAGGACGTACACGCCGGGGCCGGGCTTGGAGCCGACGACGTAGTCGACCGCGCCGCCCAGCTCCTTGAGCTCCTCGACGTCGTACATCGAGGTGAGCTCGTCGACGTGCCCGCGGTGGTCGCGCTGAAGGCAGCCGCGCCGGTGCACCGAGAGCCCGGCGGCGTTGGCGACGAGCGCCTGCTCGACGCTCACCTTGGTGCCGTCCGCGAAGCTCGTCACCATGTGCGGGTCCTGGCCCCACTGACGCGCGAACCCCTCCTGCGTGGTGGGGTTGCGGTAGGGGTCCTGGAGGCCCTTGATGTTGCCCGCGACCAGCGGCGTGCATCCGAGGCCGCGGACGAACCGGATGAGGTTCATCTGCACGCCCGGCTGGTCGCCGTCGCACCCGGTGTAGACGAGGCCCGCGTCGGTGAACTTCTTGTTGAGGATGACGCCGATCGTCGCGTCGACCTCGGCGTTCATGAGGACGAGGTGCTTGCGCCCTTCGAGCGTCGCAAGGGCGAGGTGTGCGCCGAACTCCACCGAACCCGTGCAGTCGACGACGCACTCGACGACGGAGCACGCGGTCATCGCCTCGTGGTTCGCCGTGACGGCGACCTGGCCCCGGCCGCCCGCGGCGTCGATGTCCTCGGCGGTCTCGACGACGACGATCTGCTCCGCAGCGATGCCGGCGTTCTCCAGCGCGGCGACGCCCTTCTCGGGGGTGCGCGCGTAGACGACGGCGACGCTCATGCCGGTCGTCGTGTTCATGATGTGGTTGATGAGGCCCCTGGCCATGAACCCCGGGCCGGCGATGCCGACCCTCACCGGGTCCTCGGCGCGCCCCTGCAGCAGGGTGTCGGTGATGATCAACGCTTGATCTCCTTACCGTCCCAGTCGGCCCACGCCTTGTCCTTGTCGCTGATGACGGTGACCTCGCCCGGCCACTCCAGCCCGAACGCGGGGTCGTCGTAGCGCTGGCCACGCTCGTGCTCGGGGCTGTAGAACCCGGACACCTGGTAGGTGACCTCGGTGTCGTCAGTCATCGTGAGGTACCCGTGGCCGCAGTACGGCGGGATCCACAGCGCGCGACGGTTCTCGGCGCTGAGCTCGACCATGACGTGCTCGCCGAACGTCGGGGAGTCCTCGCGCAGATCGAGGCAGGCATCGACGATCGTCCCGCGGGTGGCCCGCACGAGCTTGCCCTCGGCGGCGGGCGCGATCTGGCGGTGCATGCCGCGCAGCGTGCCCTTCTTGGCGTTCCAGCTCATGTTGGCCTGGGCGACGGTCGTGTCGATGCCGTGCTCGGCCATCTCCTTGGCGCAGAACGTGCGGGCGAACCCGCCACGCTCGTCACCGAAGGGGGTGAGGTCGATGATCCAGCAGCCGTCGACGGCGGTCTTCGTGAACTCCATCAGTGGTTCGCCTTCCAGAAGAGCTTGTCGTCGACCTGACCGGTCTTGAGCAGCCAGTCGATCTGCTTGAGGCGCGTGTGCCCGCGGCCCGTGAAGGTCTCGGTGTCGAGCTGGATCGCGTCGAACACCTCGTGCAGCTGCTTGGCGCCCATCGCGAGGTCCCAGTCGGCCGTGTAGCCGAGGGTGTCGGTGATCTTGTCGAAGTTGACCTTGTAGCTGCGGTTGTCGGCGCCCGGCTCCCCGAAGGAGAGCTGGCAGCCCTCGAACTCGGCGGCGACGGTCTCGGCGATCTGGCGCACGGTGTAGTTGTTGTCGTTGGAGCCCGAGTTGAAGGCCTGCGCGTGGATCTTCTCCGCGGGCGCGTCGAGCATCGTCATGATGCCCTTGCACAGGTCGAGCGCGTGCGCCATCGGCCGCCACGGAGTGCCGTCGGAGGTCATCGCGATGACGCCCGTCGTGTAGGCGAGGCCGCACAGGTTGTTGAGCACGATGTCGAACCGCTGACGCGGGCTCGCGCCGAACGCCGTCGCGTTGCGGAGCGCGACCGGGTGGAAGTCGTCGTCGGCGAGCTCCCACAGGTCCTGCTCGGTGAGGTACTTGCACTTGCCGTAGGCGGTCTGCGGGTTGACCGGGCTCGTCTCGTCGACGGTGCCGTCGGCGACGCCGTACACCGAGCAGCTCGACATGTAGACGAACCGCTCGACACCCGCGGCCTTGGCCGTCTTGGCCACGTGCGAGGAGCCGAGGTGGTTGATCTCGTAGGTGAGCGGACCGACGAGGTCACCGACCGGGTCGTTGGACAGCTCGGCCATCGCGACGACGGCGTCGACACCCTCGAAGTCGGCCTCGGTGAGGTGCCGCATGTCCTTCTCGAGGGTGAGCGCCGTGCTCGTCAGGCCGTTGTACAGCCAGCCGTTCTTGTAGAACCCGGAGTCGACCGCGACGACGTCGTGGCCGGCCTCGATGAGCATCGGGGCGAGCAGGCAGCCGAGGTATCCCTCGGTGCCGGTGACGAGGACCTTCATCAGTTCCACACCTTCCAGGGGGCCGAACCGTCGGCCCACATCTTCTCGAGCTTGTTCTTGTCGTTGAGCGTGTCCATCGGCTGCCAGAAGCCGGGGTGCTTGTACGCGTTGAGCTGCCCGGCGTGCGCGAGATTGCGCAGCGGCTCCTGCTCCCACGTGGAATCGTCGCCGTCGATGTAGTCGATGACGCCGGGCTCGCACACGAAGTAGCCGCCGTTGACCCAGGCGCCGTCTCCGTCGGGCTTCTCCTGGAACGTCTCGATCGTCGTCTCGTTCGCGCCGAGGCTGATCGCACCGAAGCGGCCGGGCGGCTGCACGACGGTCATCGTGGCGAGACGACCCGAGGCCTTGTGGAACTCGATCGTCGCCGTGATGTCGGTGTCGGAGACGCCGTCACCGTAGGTGAAGCAGAACGTCTCGTCACCGATGTAGTCGCGCACCCGACGCAGACGCCCACCGGTCATCGAGTTCAGGCCGGTGTCGACGAGCGTGACCTTCCAGTCCTCGACGTCGCGCTTGTGGATCTCGACGTCCCCCGTCGCGAGATCGAACGTCATGTCCGAGTTGCGCATCGCGTAGGTGCTGAACCACTCCTTGATGTACTCGGCCTTGTAACCGCAGCACACGATGAACTCGTCGACACCGTGGGCCGCATACTCGCTCATGATGTGCCAGAGGATCGGGCGACCGCCCACCTCGACCATCGGCTTCGGCTTGAGCGTGGTCTCCTCGCTCAACCGCGTCCCCAGTCCACCGGCAAGAATGACTGCCTTCATCTACGGGCCCCTCCCCTGGCTCGATGCCCCTTCGCGTCCGGCAGGACGTTCCCCCCAGACCACTCCATCGGCCCCCGCACGTCGTCGGCGGAAACCCCGCTCGAGGAGAGGACGGCGGTGGCACTCGGGTGCGCGCCGCGTTCGTCTGCGGCTGAACGCGAACGGTTCTCGCACCCCGCGTTCGATGTGCTCGACGTGCCCCCGCGGTGCCTCTTCCCCGGCGCCAACTATACAACCGTCCGACACCGCCGACCGGCCGACCGGGGACGAGCCCCCGCCGCCCTCCACCGCACGGCCGCCGAGCAGGCCTGCGAGCGAGCACAACTCGAAGCGGCGCCGGGCGTGGCCCTCGTATGCAACCCCGGCAGCGTGGCAGGATCGTGCGATCGGGGAGAGAGTGTGGGAGCGGGTTCAGCGACAGGGCGGTCGTGCGGCCGACTCGTCCTGAGTCCGGCTGCCGCAGCCAGGAGGACGCATGCCCACGCTGACCGTCGTGGTCCCGACGTATCGCCGGCTCGGGTATCTCACCGAGGCCCTCGCCTCGGTGCGTGCCCAGACGCTCACCGACATCGAGGTCCTGGTCTGCGACAACGCGGACGATCCTGCGACGAGGCGGCTCGTGACGGAGCTCGGCGACCCCCGCGTCGTGTACGTCCCACGGCCCCGCGACCTCGGGCTCGCCCGCAACGCCCTCCTCGGACTCGCCTCGGCCGCCTCCCCCCTCGTGACGAAGCTCGACGACGACGACGCGATGGAGCCCCGCACGCTCGCGCTGCTCGCCGCCGCCTTCGCCCGGCATCCACGCATCGACGTCGCGTTCGGCCGGTTGCGGCTCGTCGACCACGACGGGAACGACCTCGCGGCCCGCACGAGCGCCCTCGACCGGCACAGCGGCCGCGCGCTCATGCCCGAGGGGCTCGTGCACGGCCTCGACGCCGTCATCGGCTCCGGAGCGATGAACCTCGCGTGCGCGGTGTTCCGTCGCGAGATCCTCGACGATCCGGTACCGGACGCGGTGAGCACGGCCTACGACCTGCACCTCCTGCTGCGTCTCGCCGCTCGGGGCGCTCCCGGCTGGTACGCCCCGGGGGCGGTGACGCGGTATCGCCTGCACCCGGACAGCGACACGAACACCGGCGCCGTCCGTCAGGGTCTCGGCGCGTTGGCCGCCTACGACCTCGCCGAACGGGAGGCCCGACACGATCTTCGACGCCGGCCCGACCTCCTCGCCACCGCTCGCACCCACGTGGCCGTGAGGACGGCGCGCGGCCTCATCCGGGCCGGGGAGACGGGACGGGCGCGGCAGGTCCTCCTCCAGGACCTTCGTCACCACCCCACGGCCGCGGCGGCGCGGCTCACCCTCGGCACGTTCGCCCCGTCGTCGCTCGCGGCGAGGGTGAGTCGTGCCCGAGGCGCCGCCTGGGAACGCAGGGAGGCGGCGCACGACCTCACCGATGCCTGACCGGCCCGGCCCCGCCGACGCGGGTCCGGGCACCGTCACCGGCCGTCACGAGACGGGTCGTCGGCACCGCCGGTGCGCCGGTCGAGGAGACGCGCACGCCGGGTGCGACGGCTCAGGAGCGACCGGCGTAGTTCGGGGCCTCGACGGTCATCTGGATGTCGTGCGGGTGGCTCTCCTTGAGCCCCGCGGCGGTGATGCGGACGAACCGTCCGCGCCGTTGCAGCTCGGGGATCGTGGGGGCCCCGACGTAGAACATCGACTGCCGCAGACCGCCGATGAGCTGGTAGGCGACCGCACCGAGGGGGCCGCGGTAGGCGACCTGCCCCTCGATGCCCTCGGGGACGACCTTGTCGTCGTCGGAGACGTCGCCCTGGAAATAGCGGTCCTTGCTGTAGGACTTCCCCCGTCCGCGCGTCTGCATCGCGCCGAGCGACCCCATCCCGCGGTAGCGCTTGAACTGCTTGCCGTTGACGAACACGAGCTCACCGGGGCTCTCCTCGCACCCGGCGAGGAGCGACCCGAGCATGACCGTGTCGGCGCCCGCGACGAGTGCCTTGGCGATGTCGCCGGAGTACTGCAGACCCCCGTCGCCGATGACCGGCACACCGGCCGGGCGCGCCGCGAGTGCGGCGTCGTAGATCGCGGTGACCTGCGGGACGCCGATGCCCGCGACGACCCGGGTCGTGCAGATCGACCCCGGACCCACACCGACCTTGATGCCGTCGGCGCCGGCGTCGACGAGGGCCTGCGCGCCCTCACGGGTGGCGACGTTGCCGCCGACGATGTCGATGTCGCGGAACGCCGGATCGGACTTGAGCCGCCGGATCATGTCGGTGACGCCGCGGGCGTGTCCGTTCGCGGTGTCGACGATGAGCAGGTCGACCCCCGCGTCTGCCAGCGCGCCGGCGCGGTCGAACGAGTCGCCCCAGAACCCGACCGCCGCGCCCACACGCAGTCGGCCGGCGTCGTCCTTGGTCGCGTAGGGGTACTTCTCGGTCTTGGTGAAGTCCTTGACCGTGAACAGGCCCCGCAGACGACCGCGCTCGTCGACCAGCGGCAACTTCTCGATCTTGTTCTTGGCGAGCAGCGCGAGCGCCTCGTCCTTGTCGACCCCCACGGAGGCCGTGACGAGGGGCATGGGGGTCATGACCTCGCGTACCCGACGCGAGAAGTCGGACTCGAAGCGCAGGTCACGGTTGGTGATGATGCCGAGGAGCGTGCCGTCGGCGTCGACCACGGGCAGCCCCGAGATGCGGAACTGGCCGCAGACCTCGTCCACCTCGGCGAGCGTGGCGTCGGGGGAGGTGGTGATCGGGTCGGAGATCATGCCGTTCTCACTGCGCTTGACCACGTCGACCTGGTGCGCCTGATCCTCGATCGAGAGGTTGCGGTGCAGGATTCCCAAGCCGCCCTGACGGGCCATGGCGATCGCCATCCGCGCCTCGGTGACCGTGTCCATCGCCGCCGACAGCATCGGCATGGCGACCTCGATGCGACGACTGACGCGACTGCTCGTGTCGGCCTCGCTGGGGATGACCTCGGTCTCTCCCGGAAGGAGGAGGACGTCGTCGAAGGTCAGCCCGAGCCGGGCGAACGGGGCCGGCACCTCGCCGGAGTGGAAGGGTCCGTCCTGATGCGCGTCGCTCATGGCCGAAGTGTACGCGGCGGCCTTGCGGGGTCCGGTCGCCGACCGCGGCGCGAGGCCGCGCCGCAGGTCAGCGCGCCGAGGAGGCGGTGGCGCCGGCGTGACTCGTCGCCGAGGACGTCGCAGACGCCGTGCGTGTCGACGTCGGCGTCCCCGCGGTGGCACCGGCGGAACCACCGGTGGCCGAGGGGCTGATGTGCGGGCTCTTGGCCGGTGACGTGCTGGTGCTCGTGCCCGTTCCGGCCGACTGCCCGCCACCGGCGTTCCCGACCCCGGGCGTCGTGGTGGGCACCGGCTGCGCCGTCTCCGGCGTCGTGGGGTGATCCGTGTCGGGCGCGGGCTTGGCGGTGGGCTTGTCCGTGGTCTTGTCGCCGGTCTTGTCGGGCGTCGTGGGCGCCGTGGAGACGGGCGCGCTCGCCGTGGGTCCGGTCGTGGCCGGCGCCGGCAGGGTCGTCGACGGTGAGGTCGGGTCGATCTTGGCGGTCGCCGTGGTCGCGGTGACCTCCTTCTTGATCGGGGAGGCCACGCCCGTGCGCGGCTCCTCGACGTCGATGCGCTCGGCGAGCGCCTCCACCTGCTGCGTGATCTGCGGGCTGGCAGGATCGCTCGGCATGACCCGGCGCAGCACGTCGATCATCCCCCGCGCACGGGGGTAGTCGCGGTTGTCCACGGCCTCCTCGATGCTGTCCACGACCTGGGGGAGGGCCGCGGCCGGGGCGGCCGCCGCGGTCTGTGTGACGGTGGGCTCGACCCGCACCATCTTGGCGGCCACCTTGGCCACGGCCTCGCGGACCGGGACGATGTCACCGTTGGTGAGTGCGGCGGCGACGCCACCGCCGGAGACGGTGAGCGCGAGCGCGCCGAGCACACCGACCGCGCGAGCGCGACGCACCTGGACCACCTTGACGCGCGGAGTCGCCTCACCCAGACCGGGGACGCGACGCAGCCCGAGGGGACCGACGTCGGCGGCGTGCTCACGCTCGTCGGCGTCGATCTCGGCGGTCCAGGCGGCGAGCATGGCCGTCACCGAGTCGTTCTCGACGGAGGCGTCGTCGACGACCCGCCTCGACCCCAATCGGTCGAGCAGCTCGTCGTCGTCGCGGATCGGCCCGAAATCGAGTCCCGCGGACATCACGAATCCCCCTGGCGCTTGTTGAACATCTCCCGAAGCCGGGTCAGCGCGCGGTGCTGCGCGACCCGGACGGCCCCCGCCGTCATGCCGAGGGACGTGGCCGTCTCCTCGGCGGACAGCCCGACCGCGACGCGGAGCGTGAGGAGCTCGCGCTGGTGGTCGGGCAACTGCTGCATCAGCGCCCACGCCTCGTCGGCCTGGGAACCGGCCACGACGAGTTCTTCCGGCCCCGCCTCGAGATCGGGGCGGTCGGGCATCCCGTCGGTGGGTACCGGCTGGCGGAACATCGCCCGCTGCACGTCGGCCACCTTGCGGGCACAGATCGAATACACGTACGCCTCGAACGGGACGCCGCGCTCGTCGTACCGCGACAACGATGTGAGCACCGCAATACACACCTCCTGCGCTGCATCCTCGGCGGCGCCCGCTGCGTGCGAGAACCGCCCCAACCGGGCTCGGGCATAGCGGAAGGCCCGCTCGCGCACGGCGAGCATGAGTCCCTCCAACGCCGCGGTGTCCCCGGCCATGGCCGACTGGGCCAGATCCGCCAGGGGTGATGCGGCGTTCATGGAGGACATCGCCTCGGAACGGTCGTTCGTTACGTCGCCGACGCCCGCATTCGCAGACGTCACGGGCCGCATCGGAACGGTCATTCCAGCTCCTCCTCGTCAGGCCCGGACCCATGGGTGTACGGCGGGCCCCTCCCCCATCATCGTCCACCCCGGGCCCTGTCGGAGTGGGAAGACCCGAGCAATCGGACGACTCGGACACATCGGCGGTTTGAACCCCGGAGTAACGGGTATCGGGGTGTGACGCGCCCATCGGGGTTTCGACACGACACCCCGTCCCGAGAGTGCCCCATCGACGACGATGCGGCAACCCGGAGGGCTGACCCTCGGCACACCAGGAGGACCTCATGGCGGAGATCTCCCGCCTCCCCGGCCCGCAGGCCGACCTCTGGGAATGGCAGTACCAGGGCGCCTGCCGTGACACCGGCCCGGAGACGTTCTTCCACCCCGAGGGCGAGCGCGGGTCGCGTCGTCGGTCCCGCGACGCCGCCGCCAAGCTCGTGTGCGCCGGCTGCCCCGTCCTGCTGGAGTGCCGTGAGCACGCCCTCGCCGTCCGCGAACCGTACGGCGTGTGGGGCGGAATGACCGAGGACGAGCGCGAAGCCCACTACGCCGCGGCCGAACTCGCCTGCTGAACCGCACCGGTCACCGACGGCCTCGTGCGGGGCCCTGATCCGGCCGCTGCGTGATCTCCCGCTGCACTGGGCTCCCGCGCCGGGCTCACCGCGTCAGGCTCGCAGCGGCGGTGCCCACCGGCGGCCTATCGTGGCGCCGGCACGAGAGGTGTCATGGGTGACGTGCCAGGCGTGACGTGTGACGACGAGAGGTGTCACGACGAGAGGTGTCACGACCGGACGTGAGACACGCGGTCCGAGGGCCCACGTCGGCGTGCACCGGGCACGTGCCCCTCTCGCACCTGGACTCTGCGAGGCGCTGCGCCGCGCCTCTGCGCCACCTGCGGGTCGCCGACCCGCACCGATCGCCGCACCCTCACCGCCACGCCCGCCGTCTGCTTCGGACGTTCGGCGGTCCGCCGAGGGGCGGTGACATTTGTGTCGGCGCAGGGCGCGGAAAACGGTATGGGCCGGAGTCGACGCCTGGAGCACCCGATCCGCCTAACCTGAACGGGACACCGTTGTCGGACGAGAGGGAGCTGCCGTGAACAGCGACCGCAGGGACATGACAAGCCTTCCCGATCTCGCCGAGGGGACGGGACGTGTGGGACCCGTCCGCTCGCGGATGCCCGTCTACGTCGACCTCCTCCCGCCGTGCAACGCGGCGTGTCCGGCCGGGGAGAACATCCAGGAGTGGCTGCGCCTCATCAAGGCCGGTGACGCCGAGTCCGCGTGGCGTCAGCTCACCGCCGACAACCCGTTCCCGGCCATCCACGGCCGGGTCTGCTACCACCCGTGCGAGACGAGCTGCAACCGCGCCGAACTCGATTCCGCGGTCTCGATCCACAGCGTCGAACGGCACCTCGGGGACCTCGCCCTCGAACACGGCTGGGCCTTCGAGAAGCCCCGGCTCCGCACGGGTCGCCGGGTCCTCGTCGTCGGCGCCGGCCCCTCCGGCCTGTCGGCCGCCTACCACCTCGCCCGCCTCGGGCACGACGTCGAGATCCGTGACGGTGGCAGCGAACCCGGCGGCATGATGCGCTACGGCATCCCCGAGTACCGACTTCCCCGCAACATCCTCGACGCCGAGATCGCGCGCCTCGTCGACCTCGGGGTCCGCATCGTCACCGACTACACGGTCACCGACCTCGTCGCCGAGCAGCGGGCCGAGGGATTCGACGCGGTGTTCGTCGCCATCGGCGCCCACCTGTCGAAGCGCGTCGACATCCCTGCGCGCGACGCGGGCAAGATCGTCGACGCCGTCAGTTTCCTCCGCGACGTCGCCGGCGGCGGGCGCCCCGTGCTCGGGCGTCGGGTCGCGGTCTACGGCGGCGGCAACACCGCCATGGACGCCGCGCGCGTCGCCCGGCGTCTCGGCGTCGACGAGGCGATGGTCGTGTACCGCCGCACCGCCGCCCAGATGCCGGCGCATCTGGAGGAACGGGAGGACGCCGAGCGCGAGGGCGTCACGATGAACTGGCTGCGGACGATCACCGAGGTCGACGACGAGCTCACCGTCGAGATCATGGAACTCGACGAGGCCGGACGCCCGCGCGGCACCGGCCGGTTCGAGAAGCTCGCCGCCGACACCGTCATCCTCGCCCTCGGGCAGGAGGCCGACACCGCCTTCCTCCACGGCGTCCCGGGGTTGAACTTCGACGGCGACGTCGTGCGCGTCGACCCCTCGACCCTCATGACCGACGTGCCCGGCCTGTTCGCGGGCGGCGACGCCGTGCCCAGCGAACGCACCGTCACGGTCGGCGTCGGCCACGGCAAGCGGGCGGCCCGCAACATCGACGCCTGGCTCAACTCCGGCGTCGACATGCGGCCGCCCAAGCACCCGGTCGTCGGGTTCGACGACCTCCACCTGTGGTACTTCGGCGACTACGCCCGCCGCCAGCACGTCGAGCTCGACCCGGAGGAGCGCATCGCCGCGTTCGAGGAGGTCGTCAGCGGCCTCGACGCCGAGGCGGCGATGGTCGAGGCCGCCCGGTGCCTCTCGTGCGGCAACTGCTTCGAGTGCGACGGCTGCCTCGGTTCCTGCCCGGAGGACGCGGTCATCAAGCTCGGCCGCGGCCACCGGTACCGCTTCGACTACGCCAAGTGCACGGGCTGCGGCACGTGCTACGACCAGTGCCCCGTCCACGCCATCGACATGGTGGCCGAGGGGCGACCCGACATTCCGCTCACCGGCCCGGCCCAGGGCTCGGAGAAGGCCGACGACGTCCGCCTGGGAGGGCTCCTCTGATGAAGGCCATCATCGACGGCAACGAAGCCGCCGCCTCGGTCGCGTACCGCCTCAACGAACTCTGCAGCATCTACCCCATCACCCCGAGCTCGACGATGGCCGAACTCGCCGACGAGTGGGCCGCCCACGGACGCCCGAACGTGTGGGGCACGGTGCCCTCGGTCATGGAGATGCAGTCCGAGGGCGGCGCCGCGGGCGCCACGCACGGCGCCCTCCAGGCCGGGGCCCTCAGCACGACGTTCACGGCCAGCCAAGGCCTGCTCCTCATGATCCCCAACATGTACAAGATCGCCGGTGAGCTCACGAGCGCGACGATCCACGTCGCCGCCCGCTCCCTCGCCACCCAAGGGCTGTCGATCTTCGGAGACCACCAGGACGTCATGGCCGTGCGGCAGACGGGGTGGGCCCTGCTCGCGAGCGCCTCGGTGCAGGAGGCGCACGACATGGCGGCGATCTCCCAGCTCGCCTCGCTCACCTCCCGCATCCCGTTCGTCCACTTCTTCGACGGGTTCCGCACGAGCCACGAGCTCAACACCCTCGAGATGCTCTCCGACGACGACCTGCGGGCCTTCGTGCCCGCCGAGCTCGTGCGCGCCCACCGCGACCGGGCCCTCTCCCCCGCCAACCCGTTCATCCGTGGCACGGCGCAGAACCCCGACACCTACTTCCAGTCCCGCGAGACCTCCAACCGGTACTACCTCGCGGTGCCCGGCGTCGTCCAGGAGGCGATGGACTCCTTCGCCGACCTCACCGGACGCGGCTACCACCTCGTCGACTACCGCGGCGCACCCGACGCGACCCACGTCGTCGTCGTCATGGGCTCGGGCGCCGAGGTCGTCGGCGGAGTCGTCGACCACGAGGTCGCCCAGGGCGCGAAGATCGGGATGCTCCAGGTGCGCCTGTACCGCCCCTTCCCCGCCGAGGAACTCCTCGCGGCGCTGCCCGAGAGCGTCACGCACGTCGCCGTCCTCGATCGCACGAAGGAACCCGGGGCCGGGGGCGAACCACTGTTCCTCGACGTGTCCTCCGCGCTCGGTGAGGCCTACGCCCGCGGCACCCGGCCCCGCATGCCCGTCGTCATCGGCGGTCGCTACGGCCTCTCGAGCAAGAACTTCACGCCCGCACAGGCCAAGGCCGTGTTCACCGAACTCGCCGGGGAATCCCCACGACCCCGGTTCACCGTCGGCATCACCGACGACGTCACGCACCTGTCGCTGCCGGTCGGCGAGGAGTTCTCCGTGCTTCCCGAGGGCACGGTCGGCGCGGTGTTCTACGGCCTGGGCTCCGACGGCACGGTCGGCGCCAACAAGAACACGATCAAGATCATCGGCCATCGCCCCGACACCTTCGCGCAGGGCTACTTCGTCTACGACTCCAAGAAGTCCGGCTCACGTACGGTGTCGCACCTGAGGTTCGGTCCGGGGCCGATCGAGGCGCCCTACCTCATCTCGGCGGCGACCTTCGTCGGATGCCACCACATGTCGATCCTCGAACGCGTCGACGTGCTCGAGTTCGCCGCGCCGGGAGCGACGCTGTTGCTCAACAGCCCCTACGGCCCGGACGAACTGTGGGCGCACCTGCCGCGCTCCCTCCAGCAGGGCATCCTCGACAAGGGGCTGCGCCTCTACACGATCGACGCGACCGCCGTCGCCCGCGTCGTCGGTCTCGGCAACCGCACGAACACCATCCTGCAGACGTGCTTCTTCGCGATCTCCGGGGTCATGCCGCGCGACGAGGCGATCACGGCGGTCAAGGAGGCGATCCGCAAGACGTACGGCCGTCGCGGCGCCGAGGTCGTCCAGAAGAACGAGGCCGCCGTCGACGCGTCGGTCTCCCGCCTCCACGAGGTCGAGATCCCCGGCGTCGCCGACGCCACGACGGACCTGCTCGCCCCGGTCCCGGACCACGCGCCGGAATTCGTCCGCGCCGTCACCGCCGAGATGCTCGCAGGTCGGGGCGACGCGCTGCCCGTGAGCGCCCTGCCGGACGACGGCACGTACCCCAGCGGCACGACGAGCTACGAGAAGCGCAACATCTCCGAGATCATCGCCGTCTGGGACCCCGACTCCTGCATCCAGTGCGGCAACTGCTCGATGGTGTGCCCGCACGCCGTCATCCGCACCAAGCGCTACCGCAGCCCTCGGCTCGAGGGGGCGCCGGAGGGCTTCGAGCACATGCCCCTCAATGCCGCCGGCATCCCCGGGGAGAAGTACACGCTCCAGATCTACGCCGAGGACTGCACGGGCTGCGGTCTGTGCGTCGAGGCCTGCCCGGTGCACCCGGTCGGCCAGCCGCACCGCAAGGCCATCAACCTGGAACCGGTCCGGGAACGGGAGGAGCCGAAGCGCAACGTCGCGTTCTTCGAGACGATCCCGGTCAACAACCGCACCAAGGTCGACTTCGGCACGGTGCGCGGCATCCAGTACCTCGAGCCGCTGTTCGAGTTCTCCGGCGCTTGCGCCGGGTGCGGCGAGACCCCGTACCTCAAGCTGCTCACCCAGTTGTTCGGCGACCGCGCGATGATCGCCAATGCGACGGGCTGCAGCTCGATCTACGGCGGCAACCTGCCCACGACGCCGTGGACCAAGAACGCCGACGGGCGAGGACCGGCGTGGAGCAACTCCCTCTTCGAGGACAACGCGGAGTTCGGCCTCGGCATGCGGCTGGCGGCCGATCTCCAGGCCGAGCTCGCCCGCACCCGTCTCACCGGCCTGCGTGACGTCATCGGGCCCGACCTCGTCGACGCGATCCTCGAGGCGCCACAGGCGCGGGAGTCGGAGATCCAGGCCCAGCAGGCCCGGGTCACGTCCCTGCGCGCTCGCCTCGACGAGCTCGACGGACAGGTCGAGGCCGCGACGCTGGACGACATGCGCAACGTCGTCGACCACCTCGTGCGGCGCTCGGTGTGGATCGTCGGCGGCGACGGCTGGGCCTACGACATCGGCTCCGGCGGCCTCGACCACGTCCTCGCGAGCGGACGCGACGTCAACGTCCTCGTCATGGACACCGAGGTCTACTCCAACACCGGAGGACAGTCGAGCAAGTCGACCCCGCTCGGGGCCGTGGCCAAGTTCGCCGCCGCGGGCAAGACAACGAACAAGAAGGACCTCGCCCTGCAGGCCACGGCCTACGGGCACGTGTACGTCGCCCGCATCGCGATGGGAGCCGACCCGCAGCAGACGCTCAAGGCCTTCCGCGAGGCCGAGCGGTACGAGGGACCGAGCCTCATCATCGCCTACAGCCACTGCATCGCCCATGGCATCGACATGCGCAAGGGTCTCGACCAGCAGTACCGGGCCGTGAACTCCGGGCACTGGCCGCTCATGCGGTTCAACCCGATCCTGCGGATGCGCGGGCAGAACCCGTTCCTCCTCGACAGCCCGCGGCCCCGCATCGCGCTCAAGGACTACCACCAGAACGAGCTGCGGTTCAGGATGCTCGCCGGGGCGGACCCCGCGGAGGCCGAACGCCTCCTCGAACTCGGCCAGGAACAGGTGCTGCGCCGGTGGCAGGACTACGAACAGATGGCGACCCGCGCCGCGGAGTACTTCGCCGCCGACGCACGAAGGGATGCCTGAGATGACGACGTCGTTCACCCCCACGGGTGCCGGTGCCGGATGGGCCGGCGGCGGAGTCGGCACCGTCGGAGGACGAGCAGCAGGCGCCGATCTCGGGACCTCGGGTATCGGGACGTCGGGTGTCGCCGCTGCGCACGAGCGGTCGGCGACCGGCACCGACGTCGATCTGCGCACCTCCTACCTCGGTCTCGACCTGCGCAACCCCGTGGTCGCCTCCGCAGGACCCTTGTCGCAGACGGTCGAGGGGGTGCGGGAACTCGCCGACGGGGGCGTCGGCGCGGTCGTCCTCTACTCACTGTTCGAGGAGCAGATCCGCCACGAGGCCGCCCGCGACGTCATGCTCGAGGAGCTGCACGAGGAGAGCTTCGCCGAGTCGCTCACCTACTTCCCCACGCCTCCGGGCGGGCGGGACGTGCTCTCGCGCAGCTACTACTCGCTCGTCGAACGCGCCGCCGCCGCGGTGGACGTGCCCGTCATCGCAAGCCTCAACGGGTCGAGCATCGGCACGTGGACAGAGGCCGCGCGGGCCATGCAGGACGCGGGCGCCGCTGCGATCGAGCTCAACATCTACCTCGTGCCCGGCGACACGAACGCCGGCCGCGACGTCGAGGACGCCCACGTCGCGATCCTCACCTCGGTCAAGGAGGCCGTCACCGTCCCGGTCGCGGTCAAACTGAGCCCGTTCGTCTCCTCACTCGGGGAACTCGCGCTGCGCCTCGCGGAGGAGGGCGCGGACGGGCTCGTCATGTTCAACCGGTTCGTCCAGCCGGACGTCGACATCGAAGGTCTCGAGGTCGTCTCGGGTCTCGAACTCAGCACCCCCTTCGAGGCCCGGTTGCCGCGGACGTGGATCGCGGCGCTGCGTCGCCGCATGTCCATCTCCCTCGCCGGGACGACCGGCGTCGACACCGCCGACGACGTCGTCAAGTACCTCCTCGCCGGGGCGGACGTCGCGATGACGACGTCGTCGCTGGTGCGTCGTGGACCGGGGTACGCCCACCAGCTCGTCGACGGGCTCGCGTCGTGGATGAGCCGCAAGGGATTCTCCTCCGTCACGGACGTCCGGGGGCTGCTCGCCGTGCCGACCGACGTCGAGACCACCGCCTACGCCCGCGCCGGTTACGTCTCCGCCCTCGAGAAGGCCAAACGCACCTACGGTCCCCTCGTCGAGGACTCCGAGGGCGGGACTCCGCCCTTCGGTGCGGCCACGACCGTCGGTGGGCCCGCGCCGACCGACCCCCAGGCCGACCCCGGGCAACGCGCCACCCAGGTGCCGCCTCCGCACGTCGATCTCTGACCGTACGCGCCGCGCGCGGCGACCGGCGCTGCCCTGTACCCGGGCGGCCCCGCCCTGCTGCGGCGCTGCGGTGTTCCGGAGGTGCACGACACGGGGTGGCGGCGTGTGCCCCTCACGCACGACGCCACCACGCATGACAGGACGGGCCCCGCCGAAGCGGGGCCCGTCCTGTCATGCGGTGTCGCAGAAGTGACTCAGTGCCCGTGGCCGTGGCCGGCCGCCGGGTCCTCTTCGACCTTCTTCTCGACGACGAGGGTGTCGGTCGTGAGGACCATCGCCGCGATCGAGGCCGCGTTCCGCAGCGCGGAACGGGTCACCTTGACGGGGTCGATGATGCCCTTGCCGACGAGGTCGCCGTACTCGCCCGTCGCGGCGTCGAGGCCCGTGCCGGGGCCGGCCTCGGCGACCTTGGCGACGGCGACGTAGCCCTGCAGGCCCGCGTTCTCGGCGATCCAGCGCAGCGGCTCCGCCGCGGCCTTGCGCACGATCTGCGCACCGGTGGCCTCGTCACCGTCCAGCGAGAGGGAGTCGACCGCGGTGGAGGCGTGGACGAGAGCGGAGCCGCCACCGGCGACGATGCCCTCCTCGATGGCCGCGCGGGTCGCGGAGATCGCGTCCTCGATGCGGTGCTTCTTCTCCTTGAGCTCGACCTCGGTGTGCGCGCCGACCTTGATGACGCAGACACCACCGGCGAGCTTGGCGAGGCGCTCCTGGAGCTTCTCGCGGTCCCAGTCGGAGTCGGTGCGCTCGATCTCGGCCTTGATCTGGGCGACCCGGCCGTCGACCTCGTCGGCCGCACCCGCACCGTCGACGAGCGTCGTGTTCTCCTTGGTGACGACGACGCGGCGGGCCTGGCCGAGCATGTCGAGGTCGACGTTCTCGAGCTTGAGGCCGACCTCCTCGGAGACGACCGTCGCGCCCGTGAGGATCGCGATGTCCTGCAGCATCGCCTTGCGTCGGTCACCGAAGCCGGGCGCCTTGACGGCGACGACCTTGAGGATCTCCCGCATCCGGTTGACGACGAGGGTCGAGAGGGCCTCCCCGTCGACATCCTCGGCGATGATGAGCAACGGCTTCTTGGCCTGCGCGATCTTCTCGAGAACGGGCAGGACGTCGGCGACCGCGCTGATCTTGCCGGAGTTGACGAGCACGTAGGCGTCCTCGAGGACGGCCTCCATGCGCTCGGGGTCGGTGACGAAGTACGGCGAGAGGTAGCCCTTGTCGAACTGCATGCCCTCGGTGAACTCGAGGTCGGTGGAGGCGGTGTTGCTCTCCTCGACGGTGATGACCCCGTCCTTGCCGACCTTGTCGAACGCCTCGGCGATGAGCTCGCCGATCTCGCGGTCCTGCGCCGACAGCGACGCGACCTGGGCGATCTCGTCCTTGCCCTCGACCTCACGGGCGCCCTCGAGCAGCGTGGCGTCGAGCGCCTCGACGGCCTTCTCCATGCCGCGCTTGAGGCCCGCCGGCGCCGCACCCGCGGCGACGTTGCGCAGACCCTCCTTGACCATCGCCTGCGCGAGGACCGTCGCGGTCGTCGTGCCGTCACCGGCGATGTCGTTGGTCTTGGTGGCGACCTCCTTGGCGAGCTGCGCGCCGAGGTTCTCGTAAGCGTCCTCCAGCTCGACCTCGCGAGCGATGGTGACACCGTCGTTGGTGATCGTGGGGGCGCCCCACGACTTGTCGATGACGACGTTGCGGCCGCGCGGACCGAGCGTCACCTTGACCGTGTTCGCGAGCGCATCGACGCCGCGCTCCAGCGCCTTGCGTGCGGAGTCGTTGAACTCCAGCTCCTTGGCCATTCGTACTCCTGTATGTCAGGTCGGACGACGACGCCCCGGCCTGCGCCTTGCTCAGGCGGCCGGGGCGCGTCGCATATCGATGACGAGCTTCCTCGGGCTCGACCTACGGCAGGATGCTCACTGCGTTCCGCTCCTGCCTCCGGTCTCACCCCACGTCAGCTCGTGCGGATGGACGAGCTTCCTCGGGCTCGACCTACGGCAGGATGCTCACTGCGTTCCGCTCCTGCCTCCGGTCTCACCCCACGTCAGCTCGTCGAAGTCACTTGGTGACGACGGCCAGCACGTCACGAGCGGAGAGGATGAGGTACTCCTCGCCGGCGTACTTGACCTCGGTGCCGCCGTACTTGCTGTAGATGACCTTGTCGCCCACGGCGACGTCGAGCGGGATGCGGTTGCCGTTGTCGTCGACACGACCCGGACCGATGGCCAGGACCTCGCCCTCCTGGGGCTTCTCCTTGGCGGTGTCCGGGATGACGAGACCGGAGGCCGTGGTCTGCTCGGCCTCGCTGGACTTGACGACGATCCGGTCCTCGAGCGGCTTGATGTTCACCGACACGGTTCGACCTTTCGCTAAGGCGCCCGTGGGCGCGTGACGTTCGGTGCAGACGCCCGGTCGACGGGCCGCCGTCGCGGGGGTCGGCCCGGTGTTCCGAGGCGTCTGGCGTTCTGTGATCTCCCGGGCGGCCTCGTGCCTCGCGGAGTCCGCGATTGGCACTTGAGACCGCCGAGTGCCAATCCGAATCTAGGCCCGCGATTAGCACTCGGTCAACTCGACTGCCAACGCGGCGCAAGGGCGGCGTCGGCGCGCCGCGGTCCGCGTCCGGACGGGCCTGGGCTCACCGCGGGCGCAGCCACACCGACAGGGCACGGAAGGCGAATCCGTCCTGGTCGAATCCGGGCTGCTCCCAGTCGACCTCGACGGTCTCCCCGTCGATGAGGGGACCGGTAGCCGTCGGCCTGGATGACGGTGAAGTGCACCCAGCACCCGCCGGGGGTGTCGGCGCAGTCGACGACTCCCCACCCCTCCTCGTCGAGCCAGAACCGCACGACCGCCTCGGAGCGCCCCGCCCCGCGCTGCGCCGGGGCCGTCCGGTCCGCAGCGTCCTCAGGCACGGGACTCCTCCCGGAGGCGACGCCCCAGTGCCGCGAGCGCCGGGCGCATCGCCGTCCGCGGGGTGAACGAGGAGGCCATCATCATCGTGCGCAGGATCGCTCCGGGGTAGACCGTGGCCTGGCCGGTGACGAGCCCGTCCCAGGCCTCGCGGGCACATTGTTCGGCGCTGATGCGCGCCAGGCCGATGGCGTCGGTCAGCGGCCCCATGCCCGAGACGGCGTCGAACTCGGTCGCGACCGGGCCCGGCTGGAGCTGGGTGAGCGTGACCCCGGTCCCGGCCAGCTCGCCGCGCAGGCTCTCGGACAGGCCGTCGACGTAGTGCTTCGTCGCCGCGTACACCGCGGCGCCCGGGCTGGGGTGACGGCCGGCGCCGGACCCGACCATGAGGATCGCGCCGTGACCACGTTCGATCATCGCGGGGGTGAAGGCGCGGGCGAGGAGGGTGGGGGCGGTGACGTTGACGGCGACCATCCGGGTGATCACGTCGGGGTCCTCATCCTCGAACAGGACGTAGTCACCGAAACCGGCGTTGTTGACGAGGACGTCGACCGTGAGACCCGCCGCGGCAACGTCGTCGACGAGACCCTGCACGCCCTCGGGACTCGACAGGTCGGCGGGGAGGACCTCGACACGCAGGGGGTCACGCCCGGGGCGGGTGACGGTGAGCAGCCGCGCGGCCAGCTCCTCGAGGCGCTCGCGGCGGCGCGCGGAGAGGACGATCGTGCCGGCGACGGCAGCGGCCTCCCGAGCGAGGGCTTCGCCGATGCCGGACGACGCGCCCGTGACGAGCACGGTCGTCCCGGCCAGTCGCTCGGCGGCCTCGGTCGTGTCGGTGGCGAGGAACGGGATCTTCGGCATGACTCTCCTCAACGGGTACGGGACCTCAGTCTCGCCCCATCCCCGCCGTCCCTCACCTCGGACCGCACGGTGGGTCCGAGACCGACCCTATGGCGTCCCGTTCGAGACCCACCCTCCGGCATGAGCGCGTGTGTCACGGCGGCTCGGGGCGGGGGCGGGTGGCGCCGCCCTCCGGGCGGGTAGCGTCGTCGCTCATGGACGTCGACACCGCCAGGCTGCTGCTCGACCGGGGTCTGGAGATTCTCGACGACCTGCCCGAGTACGAGGAGGCGCAGGCTCTCGTGGTCGGGACCCGACTGCGGCGGGAGGGACTGGACCCGGACCTCGTCGCCGCCGTCCTCACCCAGGCCGAGCTGCGGGCGCGCGGACGGGTCAAGTTCGGCGCCGACGCCGACCGCATGCTCTTCACCAGGGACGGTCTCGAGCAGGCGACGAGACGCGACGTCGCCGATCACCACGCGGCGCGGTTCGCGGCGGCCGGTCTCACCGTCGTCCACGACCTCGGATGTGGCCTCGGCGCCGACGCCCTCGGCCTGGTCCGCGCCGGGATCACCGCGCGGGGCGTGGACGTGGACGAGGCGACGGCCCTCCTCGCGGCCCACAACCTCGCGACACTCGACGCCGGCACGGGGTCGAGCGCAGAACGGGGCCGGGCGGAGGATGCCGACCCCGTGTCGACCGAGGGGGTCTGGTTCGACCCCGCGCGCCGGACGCCGGGCCGGACCGACGCGACCGGCCGGACCCGCCGCACCTTCCGCCTCGAGGACATGACCCCGCCGTGGCCGCTCGTCCTCGCCACGGCGGCACGGATCCCGGCGACGGGGGCCAAGCTCTCCCCGGCGTTCCCCGCGCGTGAGACCCCTCACGGGGCGCAGGCGGAGTGGGTGTCGCATGCCGGTGATCTCGTCGAGTGCGCCCTGTGGTGGGGCCCCCTCGTCGCCCACCCCGGCCGGACCGCGACACTCCTCCGCCCCGGCGCCGATCCCGTCGTCGTCAGTGAGGACGACGCCCACGGCGCCCCTCCCGCGGGGTCGCGCCCCGTGCGCGCCGGCAGCGTGCTCCACGAGCCCGATCTCGCGGTCCTGCAGGCCGGACTCACGGGCGCCCTCGCACGCTCCGTCGAGGGCGCCGAGATCGCGCCCGGGATGGGGTATGTCGTCTCGGACACCGAGGTGGAGGTGCCGTTCGCCCGGCGTCACCGCGTCGCCGAGGTCCTCCCCGCCAACGCCAAGGCGGTGAAGGCCTGGCTGCGCCGGGCGGGCCTCACCGGGCTCACGATCAAGCGCCGTGGTGGCCGCCTGGACCCCGAGGACCTCCGCCGTCGCCTCGGACTCCCCACGCGTGGTGGCGACCAGGCGACCCTCCTGCTCACCGTCGCCGCGAACGGCCCCGTCGCCCTCGTTCTCGAGGCGGTGACCTGACGACGCGGGAGTCTCCCTCCCCCGAGATCGCAGCCAACGATGCCGCGACGAGGTCGTCATCGCAGCCCCCCGACCGCATCCTTGGCTGCGACGTCGCCTGCGATCTCGGCCGGAGAGGCGTCGACCCCCGCCTCCGGGTGGAGACGGGGGTCGACGGGGAGAACGTGGAGACCGGGCCGAGGATCAGGCCTTGGGCGCCACGGTGAGGATGGTGCGGCCACGCTCGACGCGCCCGGAGCCGACGGGCTCGATGGCACCGGTGGCGAAGGAGTTCGTCACGAGCACCGGGGTGATGAGCGAGTAGCCCGCCTCCTCGACGACGCGGCGGTCGACCGTGACGAGCGGGGTGCCCGCCTCGACCGTGTCGCCTGCCTGGACGTGCACGTCGAAGCCCTTCCCGTCGAGGTTGACCGTGTCGATGCCGACGTGGATGAGGAGCTCCACGCCGCCGTCGAGGGCGAGACCGAAGGCGTGGCCGGTGGCCTGGGCGACCATGACCTTGCCCGCGGCGGGGGCGCAGATGGTGTCGTCGGCCGGGTCGATGCCCACGCCCGGTCCGACGAGACCGGCACTGAACACCTTGTCCGGCACCTCGGCGAGGGGCACGAGGGTGCCGTCGACCGGAGCGCCGATCTCCACGACGCCCGCCGTGGCGGCGTCCGTCCCGGAGGCCGCGGCGGCACCGGCCGCTCCCGCACCTGCGCCGGCGGCGGTCGCACCGGCGGCAGTGGCCCCGGCGGTGCCCGTCGAGCCCACTCCCGCACCCGTCGTGCCGGTCGTCGCCGTGGGGGTGCCGGAGGTCCCGGCGGCGGAGACGGGGGTCGCGGCGTGGGCCATGCGGTCGTCGGTGCGCATGGTGATGGCCTCGTCGGCGACGGGGTCCTGGGCGGGGATGGCGGTGTCGGTCGTCGCGGTGGCGGCCGCGCGCGCGGCGAGCTTCTGCTCGGGGGTGCGGTAGTCGCTGACGATGACGAGGATCATCGCGGTGAAGAACGCCGCGGCCACGGCCCCGCCGTAGAGCGGGAGGTTGTCGAACGCCGGGATGGTGAGGAGCGAGGTGAACACGAAGGCGCGGGTGTTCACGCCGCCGCCGAGGCCGATGATCACACCACCGACGAGACATCCGACGAGCATCCGTGGGTAGATCTTCTTGAAGCGAAGGTGGATACCGTAGAGGGACGGTTCGGAGATGCCGCCGAGGAGACCCGCGGCGAGCGCGCCGGTCGCGGTCTGCCGCATGGCGATGTCACGGTCCTTCCACGCGTGGAAGAGGACACCGGCCGTGGCGCCGAAGCACGCGAAGTTCCAGGCACCCATGGGGCCCTGGATGAAGTCGTAGCCGAGGGTGCTGATGTTGGCGAGCATGATCGCGTTGATCGGCCAGTGCAGCCCGAGAGGCACCATGAACGGGTAGGCCAGCGGGATGACGATGGCGAAGATGAGCGGGTTGAAGTCGTTGATCGACTTGAGGAACGCCCCGAGACCGGCGCCCACGTACACCCCGATGGGGCCGATGAGGAAGGCGGTCAGCGGGATCATGATGAGCATCGCGAAGAACGGCACGAAGATGAGGTGCACGTTCGACGGGATGATCTTCTTCAGGACCTTGTAGAGCGGGCCGAGCACGACGGCCATGAGCAGCGGCGGGAACACCGTCGAGCCGTAGTTGAAGATCGTCAGCGGCAGCCCGAACACGTCGTAGATCTTGACCTCGGAGTTGAACACCGTCGTCGTGGTCGCGGCGTCACCGAGCCCCGTGAAGCCGGGAAGCATGAGGACGCCCATGATCGCGAAGCCGACCCACGGGTCGGCATCGAGCTTCTTCGAGGCGTTGTAGGCGACCATCAGCGGCAGGAAGTAGAACACGCCCTGCCACAGCAGGTTGATGAACGCCCAGCCGCCGGTGAGGGTGACGCGCGGGTCGGCCCAGTTGCCGATGACGCCGAGCGTCGCCATCAACGCCATGAAGGTGATGAACAGCGAGGCACCGAGCAGCGCGCCGAGGATCGGGCGGAAGGAGTCGGAGAGGAACTCGAAGAAGTTGTCGAGCCAGGCGCGGCCACCGCGCGGGCCGCCGGCGCGCAGCTCGGCCTTGAGGTCGTCGTCGGACTTGGGCCCGGTCGTCGCAGGTGCGGAGGACGACGACATCGACGGCAGCGCCATGATGTCGTTGTAGACGTTCTGCACGGCCCCGCCGATGACGACCTGGTAGCGGTCGCCGGACTGAGGGACGGCGCCCATGACGCCGGGGGCGGCCTCGACGCGGGCGTTGTCGACGGCGGAGGCGTCGCGGAGTTGGAATCGGAGACGCGTGGCGCAATGCGTCAGGCTGACGATGTTCGATGGACCGCCGACACTGTCGACGATCTCCTGTGCGGGGCTCGCTGCCATGGTGGTGCTTTCTTGTCGCAGGAGTGGTCTCGGCCGAGAACGGCGGGCCCAGTCTGACCCGCCCCCAACCGTGAGATGTGACGGGGTGCACAGAATCATCGCGCATGACGGCCGATTTCGGGCTCAACAGGGGCCGCCGCGCGGCCGGGTCGGCTCGATCCGGGCCGAAGGTCCCCGATCCTGCCTTCGCGCAAAGGGAGGCACCCCGCCTCGGGATCCCGCCCGGGTCCGTTCTCGACCGCCGGGGAGGATCTCGGCGGCGGTGGGCGGTCCGAGGCACCGCCCCTCCGGCCCGTGTGCCGCGCCCCGGGGCGTCGGGAAAACCACTACCGGTCGCGTCCCGCCTCCGCTCAGACTCCTCTCATGACGACACCCGTGGTCATCGGTGTGACCGACACCCGCACCGACGGCCCCATGACCGGTGGCGAGCGCGAGACGCTCGAGCACTGGCTCGACTCCTCCCGCGCGGCCGTGCTCCTCAAGGTCGAGGGGCTCGACGCCGAGCAGCTGTGTCGGCGCTCGGTGCCGCCCTCGACGATGAGCCTGCTCGGCGCCGTCCGCCACCTCACCGAGGTCGAGGCCTCCTGGCTGCGGGCGGTGCTCGACGGCCAGGACGTTCCCGACATGTTCTCCACGCGCGAGCAGCCCGAGGGGGATTGGGATCTCACGGACCCGGCGAGGGCACAGGACGACGTCGCGGCCTACCTCGCGGAGGTCGACCGCGCCCGGGAGGCCACCGCGCGATGGGAGCTCGACGCCGTCGCTCGGCGGCAGCGGCACGGCCGTGACGTCAGTCTGCGGTGGATCCTCACCCACCTCATCGAGGAGTACGCCCGCCACCTCGGCCACATGGACCTGTTGCGGGAATGCGTCGACGGTCGGACGGGGTACTGAGGTCGCCCACCCGCCACGCGGCGCAGGCACGGGCCGCCCCTCACGGGGCACCTCTCACGGGCACGCTGCTCCGACGTGCGGCCGCCTGTCGAGCTACCGCCGGGGCGGGCTGCGACCTGACACCCCAGGCCCGACACCGTCAGCCGACGGCGTCGGCGACTCCGGGGATCCGGGCACGGTAGCCGTCGAGCAGGTGCCGGGCGAGGGCGACCGAGTCGACGAGGGGGTGGGACGCGAAGGCTTGCACCGCGCGCTGCCGGGAGCCGGTGAGGGCTGCCTCGATCGTGAGTTCCTCGGCGTGCTTGACCTGGGCGGTGAGGCCGAGCATCCGGCCGGTGAGGGGGGCGGTCGCGAGCGGTCGGGGGCCGGAGGCATCGACGGCGCAGGGCACCTCGACGACCGCGTCGGCGGGCAGACCGGGCAGGGTCGTGCCGTTGCGGACGTTGAGGATCATGAGTCCCCGCTCCCCCCGGGAGATCGCCCGCATGAGCGACAGCGCGACCTGCTCGTACCCCTCGGCTCCGACGTCGGTGAGGTCGCGCTCCTCCCCCTCGGCGCGGGCCTCGGCCATGTAGGTCTCCTCCCGCTCGGCGCGGACCTCACGCCACCGCCGCCACGCGCCGTCGGGGTCGGCGAGCGCAGCCGCGTAGTAGGCGGACTGCTGACGGAGGAGGAACTCCCCGCGCGTCTGCGTGGCGCCGGTGATCGACGCGATCGCCTCGCGGGTGAAGTCGTAGTAGTAGACGTATTCATTGGGGATGGCCCCGATCGTGGCGAGCCACTCGGGTCCGAAGAGGCGCCCCTCCTCCGTGCGCACGAGCCGGGCCGGGTCGGCGAGGAGGTCGGGGAGGACGTCCCGACCGTCGTATCGCAGCCCCCGCAGCCACCCGAGGTGGTTGAGGCCGGCGTAGTCGAACGAGGTGCGGGCCGGGTCGAGCCCGAGCGCGGCGGCGGCACGTCGGCCGAGGCCGATCGGAGAGTCACAGATGCCGACGACCCGGTCGCCGAGCACCTGCTGCATCGCCTGCGTGATCATGCCGGCGGGGTTGGTGAAGTTGATGACGTACGCCCGCGGAGCGACCTCCGCCACCGTGCGAGCGATGTCCATGACGACGGGAATCGTGCGGAGGCCGTAGGCGATGCCGCCCGGACCGGTCGTCTCCTGGCCGAGGAGCCCGAGGTCGAGCGCGACCCGCTCGTCGCAGGTGCGACCCTGCGCCCCGCCGACCCTGATCGCGGAGAAGACGACGTCGGTGTCCGTGACGGCCTCGCGGAGGTCCGTCGTCGCGTGGAGGGACGGAGGGGTCGCCCCGTGTTCCCGGCGCGCCTCCGCGGCCTGCTCGCGGAGCACGGCCGACATCACCGCGAGGCGGTCCGACGACGTGTCGTGGAGCACGACCTCCTCCACCCGCCCGGGGTGGGTGTCGCGCAGCAGGGCTCCGTGGACGAGGGGGACCCGGAATCCCCCGCCACCGAGGATCGTGAGCTTCATGGGCGGCCTTTCGCGACGACGGCACGCGGGTCACGACGGCCCGCCGCGCCCGTGGTCTCAACGTAACGGCCGCCTCCGACGGCCGGTCACGCCACCCTTCCAGCCGGCGGCACAGTCGCCGTCGAGTATGTCCGCCCTCGACCCGAGGACGCAGCCGAGGACGCAGCCGGGTGGTCGCCCTGGCAGCCACGACACCGCATCCTTGCCTGCGTCCTCGATGGCGGACCGACGCCTCAGAGCGCGCTGAACGCCCCGACGACGACGAGGGCGTTGTTGGCCGCGTGGAGGAGGAACCCCGGGAGGAGGGAGTCGAAGCGCAGGCGCGCCCAGGCGAGGACGAGCCCGACGACGAAGACGTACGCCATGACCGGCGGGGCCACGTGGCACACCGCGAAGATCGCCGCCGACACGACGGCGGCGGCCACCCCCGGACCCCGTCCCGGGCCGAACCGCCCGCGCAGCCACGTGAGGAGGAACCCGCGGAACAGCAGCTCCTCGGCCATCGGGACGATGACGACGACACCGATGGCGGTGACGACGGCGGTGGCCGGCGGCAGTCCGACGATGTCGGAGGCCCCTGCGGTCTTGGGTGGCTCACCCCCGAAGAACACGAGCGCCACCCCCACGGCGAACGCCACGGCGCCGAGCACCATCACCGGGAACGCGAGGAGCAGCCATCCGAGCCCTGGCCGGGGACGTCGCAGCCCGACCGCGTCGGCCGCCCCCGACCGTCGGCGCAGGAGCCATGCCCCCACCGTCAACGACAGCAGCGCCGGAACCAGGGTGAACGTGACCATGACCGACGAGAGCGAGGGCCGCAGCCCGGCCGCGTGCAGGAGGAGCAGCGACCCGAGCGCGACCACGACACCGCCGACGAAACCCGCCGCCTGCAGGGCGACCTCGCGTCCGATGATGGACACCTCGCGCCCGGTGTCGGGCGTCCTCGTCTCGACCGTCATGAGACCAGCCTCCGCTCCGGGGCCTCTCGTGCCCATTCGACTTGAGGCCATCCTCGCCCCCGACGCAGGGATGGGTGCGGCGGCGCGGGTCGCATCGAGACAGGACGGCGACGTCACCGGCCCCTCGGGCGGGACGGTCGACGCGCCGGGTCCTCCGCCTCCCGTGGGACGTGTCGGGGCGGGAACATGACGACGAGGACGGCGGCGAGGAGGCCGCCGAGCGAGCCGAGCGCGAGATCGCCGAGGGTGTCGAGATAGGCACCGTCGAGTTCGGTGCCGAACCGCATGAACGTCCACCACTCCCCCAGCTCCCACACGATCGCGAGCAGTGCTCCGAGCCCGGCGATCGCGAGCGCGCGCAGGCCGCGCGAGGCCCGCCCCTCGGGGTCCGTGAGGAGGCCGAGACCGCCACACATGAGCGCCCAGTTGGCGAGGTGGCAGACGTCGTCGAACCAGCCGACGCGGTCGTACAGGTCGAGTGTGTTGCCGGTGACGTCGACGAGGAACGGGAGCATCACCAGGGTGAACGCACCCCACGGGACGTCCCTCGGTGTCGCCGGGGGTGCCGGGCGTCGCCGCCGCAGGAACCACCACGCCGGCACAGACAGCATGAGCACCGGATAGAGCACCGCCCGCGCCCCGAACGCCTTGCCCGCGAACTGCGGCAGTCCGGGCAGGACCGCCGCGGCACCGAGTTGGAGCACCGTCGCGACGAACACGACCAGGCACGACCATGGGGCGATCCGGGC
Organism: Mobilicoccus sp.; assembly: GCF_032060985.1. Lineage (NCBI taxonomy): Bacteria > Bacillati > Actinomycetota > Actinomycetes > Micrococcales > Dermatophilaceae > Mobilicoccus > Mobilicoccus sp. The sequence goes on along the minus strand of NZ_DAMBGD010000002.1, from coordinate 190,741 downwards.
GGCCACCGACCGACGGGACCACCGCTCCGCCGACTCCGGCGCCCGCGCTCGTCCGCCCCCCGTCTCCTCACCGACCGGGGTCTGAGGAGCACTCACCGACATCGCCGTGGACCGGGACACCACCGACGCCCCCGCGGAGTCCGAGTCGGGCGTTGGCGACGGGCGGCGCGTGCGCGGAGACGATTCGCGCGGTGCTGCCGCGCCCCCGCCGGGGCCTCTCCCGTCATCCGTCCGCTTCCCGCCCCCGAGGTGATCGGGCATGTCGTCCGCGCCTCACTCCGGGCGGCTCAGCGACACGGTCTCCCCGTAGGTGACGTACCGCGAGCCGCTGAGCCGCGCGACCGGGTCGAGCAGCCATTCGGCAGGGCGGTCGCCGTCGAGGACCGATTCGTCGACCGCGGCGAGGAGCACCCGGCCGAGGACGATGAACGAGTTCCCCACGGGGACGACGTCGTGGAGTTCGCACTCGAGTGCCGCCGGCGACTGCGCGACCCGGGGAGGTCGGACCCGCTCCGCGGCCTCGGTGCGGAGGCCGGCGACGTCGAACTCGTCGACCTCCGGCGCGACCGAGGCGGACGTGGCGTTCATCGGCTCGAGGAGCGCGCGCGTCGCGAGGTTGACGACGAACTCGCCCGTCGCCTCGATGTTGCGCAGCGTGTCCTTGCGGCCGACGGAGGTGAACTGCACGACGGGCGGATCGGCCGAGGCGACCGTGAAGAACGAGTGCGGGGCGAGGTTGGCCACCCCGCTCGCATCGACGGTGCTGACCCAGGCGATCGGCCGCGGCACGACGAGCGCCGTGAGGAGCCGGTACGGCTGCGGCGCAGGCCAGGACGTGAGATCGAAGAGACGTCGGGACACGGCTCGACAGTAGCCCTCCCCACCGGCCGTCGATCGGAAGGGCGATCAGCGGGGCGTGCGCCCCGGCTCACGGGTACCGCCCGTCGGCGAGGAGGGCGTGGCAGCGGCCGAGGCGGTCGAGCCACCAGGTCTCCCGGTCGGCGGGTGCCCGGTGTCGGTCGAGCAGGTCGGGGTCGACGTCGAGGCTCGCGACCCCGCGGACGGGGAGCGCGCCGTCCTGCGGGACCGACGGCGTCGGGACGACATCCCCTGCGAGGAGGGCGACGGTGCCCAGCCCGCACGCGAACGGGAGCTCGGGCAGTGCGGCCGCGAGAGCGACGCCGGCCTCGATGCCGACCGAGGTGTCGATCGCGCTCGAGACGGCGGCGGGCAGGCCGACCCGGTCGATGACCTCGATCGCCGCGCGCACCCCGCCGAGCGGGGCGACCTTGACGACCATGACGTCGGCGGCGTCGAGGTCCCGGACGCGTTCGGGGTCCTCGGCCCGCCTGATCGACTCGTCGGCGGCGACCGGGATGTCGATGCCCCTCCGCGCGAGTCCGACCCGGACCCGCGCGAGATCCTCGACGGTCGCGCAGGGCTGTTCGACGTACTCCACCCCGTACGGGGCGAGGGCGGCGAGCGCCTCGAGTGCCTCGTCCACGCTCCATCCGCCGTTCGCGTCGACGCGCACCCGCCCCGAGGGCCCGAGCACGTCCCGGACGGCCGCGACGCGGTCGACGTCGTCGGCGAGGCGCTGACCACGCTCGGCGACCTTGACCTTCGCCGTCGTCGCGCCCCCGAAGCGGGCGACGATCTCGGGCACGCGGGCGGCCTCGACCGCCGGGACGGTCGCGTTGACCGGTACCGAGTCCCGCACCGGCTCGGGGTGACCCCACCAGGCGGCCTCGATCCCCGCCGCGAGCCAGCGGGACGCCTCCGCGTCGCCGTACTCACCGAAGGCGCCGAACTCACCCCACCCGCAGGGCCCCTCGAACACGACCGCCTCTCGGGCGGTGAGGCCGCGGAACCGGGTGCGCATGGGGATGCGCACTACGTGGGCGGCGTCGAGCAGGGTGGCAAGGTCGGGCAGGTCGGGCGACGGCACTGAATCCACCCCGTCACGCTAGCCGGGCGGGGCGTCGACCGCCCCGGCCGCACGAGGTTCACCGACCACCGTGATCGGCCGCCGTGAGGTGGACACGCACCCGAGGGTCGGTCGGAGGGGATCCGTGTCGGCGGTTCTCAGCTCGTCGGGCCGAGGTAGGGGTCGACCTCGCCCGCGACGGCGCGCTCCACGAGGCGCACGTGGTCGTCCCCCATCGGGGGCAGGGCGTCGGTGGGCCACCAGGCGGCCTCGGTGGCCTCGTCGTCACCGACGCGCGGCTCGCCCGCGACCCACCGGCAGCGGAACGTGTGGTCCACGTAGTCCGACACGTCGCCGTTCGGGTACGTGATGGGGCCGACGACCCGCACCGCGATGAGGCGCTCGACGGCGATCTGCACGCACGTCTCCTCCATCGCCTCGCGTACGGCCGTGTCGGCGGGGTGCTCGCGCGGGTCGACGATGCCGCTCACCGGCGTGTAGCGGCCGTCGTCGCTGCGCTTGACGAGGAGCGCCTGCGGCGGGCCGTCGGGACGCTCGGGGTCGTCGCGGAGGACGATCGCCGTCACCCCCGTGAGCCACAGGGGGTCGTGGCCGAGGTGGCGGCGCAGCTCGGCGACGTGCGGGGGAATCGGCATGCGACCCACCCTAGGACGGCCGGGACCGTCGCCGCCGCACCCGTCCTGGCCCCTGCGCCGGGCCACGATGAGCTCCTCTCTCTCCCCGACCCCACGGACCACCATCGCGTCGAACCCGGGCGGAGCATGATCCCGTCGGCGCCGACCCGAGGCCCCTCGACGCCACCCCCGACACCCGCAAGGTCCCCACCGCGGACGCCGCGCTGCACGGGAACCGGGGCCGCGGCGGCGATGCGACGCCGGCGACAGCCACCCCCGTGAAGCCGTCCGGACGGGTGTCGATACCCCCTCGGCGGGGCTCTGACCGGCGGGCGCGTCCCCTCGTGCGGGCTCGGCTCGACGACCCTGACGACCAGGACCGATCCCCTGTGCACACGACGACACCTCCACTGCAGGTGCCGTCATCAGCGCATGGCGGGGGTGGTCGGTCTTCCGTCCTCGCGCCGGTCAGCAGCAGCGGGCACCGGTGTCGCGGTCGAGGGAGTGGTAGTGCTCGCGCCAGAACTCCTTCTCCCCCATCGGCGGCTCGTCGGGGTGGGCGGCGCGGTGGTGGGCGAGGTAGCGGTCGTAGCGGTCGGCGCCGACGATCGATCGCCACGTCGCCCACGCCAGACGCCCCGCCGCCCGCGCCCGGCCGGTGAGGGCCCGGGTGCGGGCGGCGAGGGTCGTGCCGGGCGGGACGTCGGCCATCAGTGCCCCGTGCGGTGGGCGAGGGCGATGTCGGGGTGCTCCTCGTAGAACGCCTCCCACTCCCGCTCCAGCTCCTTCTCGGGCGGGGTGGCGACGAACCCGGCCGGGGCGAACACCCGCGACGCGACGTACGGGTCCTCCGTGTCGACCCGCGACGCAGCCCGCAGCGCCTGCAGGGTGCGGATCACCGCGATGACGATGACGACGATCGCGAGGACGACGAAGAGGATCGACAGACTGCCCTGCACGAACGTGTTGCGGACGACGGCCTCCATCGCCTCGGGCGTCTTCGCCGTGCCGAGCTGCGTCTTGCCCGCGGCGAGGGCGTCCTTGAACGCCCGGTGCTGCGCCCAGTAGCCGATGGCGGGGACGGAGCTGAAGATCTTGTAGAACGAGCCGGTGATCGTCACCGCGGACACGAACGCGAGCGGTGCGGCGATGATCCACAGCGACCGGCGACGGCCCATGTGCGCGGCGATGGCGAGGCAGACGGCGAGCGCGATCGCGGCGAGGAGCTGGTTCGCGATGCCGAACAGCGGGAAGAACGTGTTGATGCCGCCGAGCGGGTCGTGCACGCCGAGGAGGAGGATCGAGCCCCACCCGGCGACCATCACCGCGGTGCACAGCCACTTGCCGAGGGTCCAATCGAGGTCGCCGAACTTGGGCCACACGTTGCCGAGGGCATCCTGGAGCATGAACCGCGCGACGCGGGTGCCGGCGTCGACGCTCGTGAGGATGAACAGCGCCTCGAACATGATCGCGAAGTGGTACCAGAAGCCCATGAGGCCGGAGCCACCGAGGAACTGGTGCATGATGTGCGCGAGTCCGATCGCCATCGTCGGTGCGCCACCCGTGCGGGAGACGACGGACGACTCCCCGACGGCCTGCGCGGTGGCGGCGAGCGCGTCGGGCGTCGTGTGGACGCCCACGAGTCCGAGGTTGTTGACGAACGCGGCCGCGCCCTCGACGGTGCCCTGTGTGACGGCGGGCGAGGAGTTCATCGCGAAGTAGAGGCCGCGGTCGATGGACACGGCGCACACGAGGGCCATGACGGCGACGAACGATTCGGCGAGCATGCCCGCGTAGCCGACCATCTTGGCCTGACGTTCCTTCTCGAGGAGCTTCGGCGTCGTGCCCGAGGCGATCGTCGCGTGGAAGCCCGAGAGCGCACCGCACGCGATCGTCACGAAGAGGAACGGGAACAGCGGCCCGGAGAACACCGGCCCGTCGGCACGGAACGCGAGCTCGGTGAACGCGGGCGTGTGGATCTCGGGGCGGACGACGACGATGCCGACCGCGAGCAGCGCGATCGTGCCGATCTTCATGAACGTCGAGAGGTAGTCGCGCGGGGTGAGGAGGATCCACACCGGCAGCACGGCCGCGACGAACCCGTAGACGATGACGGCCCACGCGAGGGTGCCGCGCGAGAGGTGGAACATCGACGCGAGCGCCGGGTTCGCGTTGATCCACCCGCCCGCGACGATCGCGAGCAGGAGGAGGACGACGCCGATGGCCGAGACCTCACCGACGTGGCCCGGGCGGAGGAACCGCATGTAGACGCCCATGACGAGCGCGATCGGGATCGTCATGCCGACGCTGAACACGCCCCACGGGCTGTCGCCGAGGGAGTTGACGACGACGAGCGCGAGGATCGCGACGATGATGAGCATGATCGTCAGCGTCGCGACGAGGGCGGCCGCACCGCCGACGGTGCCGAGCTCGTCCTTGGCCATCTGGCCGATGGACCGACCGCCGCGCCGCATGGAGAAGAAGAGGACGAGGTAGTCCTGCACGGCCCCGGCGAGGATGACGCCGACGATGATCCACAACGTGCTCGGCAGGTAGCCCATCTGCGCGGCGAGGATGGGGCCGACGAGCGGCCCGGCACCCGCGATCGCGGCGAAGTGGTGACCGAACAGGACGCGGCGGTCGGTGCGGACGAAGTCCTTGCCGTCGGCGGCGTACTCCGCCGGGGTGGCGCGCCGGTCGTCGGGCCTGGTGAGCGTGTCCTCGATGTACGTCGCGTAGAAGCGGTAGGCGATCGCGTACGTCGCGAGCGCTGCGAAGACGAACCAGATCGCGTTGACGCTCTCTCCGCGTACGAGTGCGAGCATCACCCACGCGACGCCGCCGACGAGGGCGACGACCGACCACGTGAGGATCTTCGACACGGGCCAGGCGCGGTCGTGCGCCTCACGGATCTCCGGGTCGACCGCCGGCGGCGGCCATCCCTCGGTGCGGAGGTCCTCGTTCGTGGGTACCGGACTCATCTGCCGTCTCCTCGCTGTGCATCCGCTGATGCGACGCGCCCTCCCCGCGGGAACGACGCCCCGTCGCCGGGAACGGTACGCCCGCGCGGTCGCGTCGCCGTCCGACGGGCCCGAACGTCCCGGATGCCCGCCCCGACACCGCGAGCGCCCTACGGGTGGTGTGCCGCGGGGACCGGGCGGCGGGGAGGAACGCGCACGACGGACGCGTCGGGGCGTCGCACGGGTCGTCCCGGTGCGGGGCGTCCTGGCTTTGTACCCTTCCCCCATGACCGACGCCGGCGCCCGCTCCCCGCAGCCCTTCGACCCGCAGGCCTGGGAGGAGGTCGCCGGGTTCGACTTCACCGACATCACGTACCACCGGTGCGTCCTTCCCGGCCCGGTGCCGGGACGCACCCTCGGCGCGGTGCGCATCGCGTTCGACCGACCGGAGGTGCTCAACGCGTTCCGGCCGCACACCGTCGACGAGCTGTACCGGGCCCTCGACCACGCGCGGCGCTCGGCCGACGTCGGCGTCGTGCTCCTCACCGGCAACGGTCCGCACCCAAGGGACGGCGTGTCGCCCGACACCGCGGGGTGGGCGTTCTGCACCGGAGGTGACCAGCGCATCCGTGGCCGTTCCGGCTACCAGTACGCGAGCGAGGCGGCGCAGCGCAGCGGCGACGAGTCCAGCAGCAGCGTCGACGAGGCCCGCGTCAAGGCCGAGGGCGGGCGCCTCCACATCCTCGAGGTGCAGCGCCTCATCCGCACGATGCCGAAGGTCGTCGTCGCGGTCGTCCCCGGCTGGGCCGCGGGTGGCGGGCACTCCCTCCACGTCGTCTGCGACCTCACGATCGCGAGCCGCGAACACGCCCGGTTCAAGCAGACCGACGCCGATGTGGGCTCCTTCGACGCCGGCTACGGCAGCGCCTACCTCGCGACGATGGTCGGGCAGAAGTTCGCCCGCGAGATCTTCTTCCTCGGCCGCGCCTATACGGCCGAGGACATGCACCGCATGGGTGCGGTCAACATCATCGCCGACCACGCCGAGCTCGAGACGACGGCCATCGAGGTGGCGAGGGAGATCATGGGCAAGTCGCCGCAGGCGCAGCGCATGCTCAAGTTCGCGTTCAACCTCGCCGACGACGGGCTCATGGGCCAGCAGGTGTTCGCCGGGGAGGCCACCCGCCTCGCCTACATGACCGACGAAGCCGTCGAGGGCCGCGACCAGTTCCTCGAGAAGCGCGACCCCGACTGGTCGCCCTTCCCCTGGTACTTCTGAGGCTGCGATGCCGCCCGACGCCCACTCCGCCGCGCCGCACGGCGATCGCGGCCGGGGAGCCCGGAGCCGCCGCGGCTCCACGGGCGACCGCGCTGCCGTCGCCTCCGGTACCTTCGGCGCGGACGCACCGGACGCCGCGGCCCGCGCCGCCGCGGCCGCGCGGCGCGCACGGGCCGCCGGGGGGCGGGCGCTCAAGTCGCGGCGTCGGCGACACCAGGCCCCGGGCGGCCTCGAGCATTTCGGCCGCCCCAACCCCCGCCCCGGCGCCACGAGCGCCACTCGCCTGGGGTGGATCGACGCGGCGCGGGGCCTCGCGATCGTCACCGTCGTGCTTCTGCACGTGAGCATCGGCCACTACTACGGGCTCCCCCAGGCCGAGGACTGGGTCGTCGCCCGGTGGGATCGCCTCAACCAGGTCATCTCGGTCGTCCGGATGCCGCTGCTGTTCGTCGTCTCCGGGATGCTCGCCTCGGGCAAGATCCGGCGCGGGTTCACGAACGGCAACGCGATCCTCTCGGCGGTGACGAGCTACTACCTCTACCTCGTGTGGCTCGGGGTCTACGGGCTGCTGTTCATCGCCTCGGGGCCGGTCGTGGTGCCCTTCCAGCCGGCGCGCATCGAGGACTACGTCATCCAGATCGTCGAGCCACGGACGCCGTTGTGGTTCGTGTTCGGGCTCGCGGCCTACACGCTCGTCTTCACCGCACTGCGGAGGGTGCCGCCCGGGATCGTCCTCGCGGGGTCTGCGGCCGTGAGCATCTGGGCGGGGATGACATGGACGGTCGAGTCGCCGTTGTGGACCCGCATCCTGCTGTACGTCGTGTACTTCGTCGTCGGGGTGCACGCGAAGCCCGTCATCGTGAAGTACGCGCGCTCGTGGTGGGTGCTGCTCGTGAGCGGGGTCCTCACCGTCGCGTTCTTCCAGGCCCTCGGCCTGATGACGATCATGACCCCGGCTCCGTTGTCCTTCGGCGACTCCGTCGTGTCGCTCCTTCTCCAGCTGGCCGCGAGCATCCTCGGGGTCACCGCCTCGGCCCAGCTGTGTCGGTGGGCGCCGTGGCAGACGGTGGGCTCGTGGATCGGCCGCCGCACACTCGGCATCTACGTGATGCACGTGCCCGTCATCGTCGCGTGGCACTTCGCCGTCGAGCTCGGACCGCTCTCGATCGTCAAGACCCTCACGGCCGGCTCGTTGTGGTTCGACCTGCTCTACCCCGTGCTCCTCACCGCGATCGTCGTCGTGGCCTGTGTGGGCATCGAGACGATGCTCGGAAAGATGCGCCTCGGGCACCTCTTCCGACTCCCCAGCCGCTTCCGTCGCCGCCTCTACCGCGGCTGACGGCCGGGACGGGGTTCTCGACGGGGCCGGTCGGGCGCGACCTCAGCCGCGGGCGAGCGGGCCTCGGTGGAGCTTGTGCGGAGCGGCCTGGGCGACGGGCTTGACGGTCATCCTGTCGATGTTGACGTGGGCGGGCAGGGAGACGACCCAGCGCACGCATTCGGCGACGTCCTCCTCGGTGAGGGGGTTCTCGACGCCCTCGTACACCGCCTTGGCCTTGGCCTCGTCACCGTCGAAACGCACGAGGGAGAAGCCCTCGGACTCCACGAGACCCGGCGCGAGGTCGCAGATGCGGATCGGTTCGCCGTTGAGTTCGAGGCGCAGCGCGTCGGAGGCGTACCGCTCGGCGGCCTTGACGCCGCAGTACCCGGCACCCTTCTCGTAGGCGCCGTCCCCGGCGATGGAGGTGACGGTGACGATCGTGCCGCCGCCGTTCGCCCGCAACGCCGGGAGCAGGGCCGTCGTCACCGCGACGGTGCCGAGGACGTTGACCTCGTACATCGCCCGCCACTTGTCGAGCTCGGCCTCCGCGACCGGCTCGAGACCGAAGGCTCCCCCGGCGTTGTTCACCAGGACCGCCACGTCCTCACCTGCCGCCTCCGCGAGCCGTGCGACGTCCTCGGGCTTCGTCACGTCACACGTGACGGCGACGCCGCCGAACTCCTCGGCGATGCCGGCGAGCTTGTCCGCCCGTCGTGCCGCGAGGACGACCCGATAGCCGTCCGCGGCGAGCGCCCGCGCCGTCGCCTTGCCGATCCCACTGCTCGCACCCGTCACCACTGCCGTCGTCATGGCTCCATTCTGTCCACTCCGCCCCGGCCTCTCGACGGCAACCCTGCCCTTCCGTCGTACACCGATGACGGGGGCGTCCGACGCGGCGGAGGTGCGCCCCTGTGACCAGCCTGTTCGCCACGCCGATGAGGCCGCTCAGGCGTCCGGGCCGATCGGTGTACGACGGGAGGGCACGGTGAGACGGTCTTGCGGCACCGCGGGAGTGGCCGCGAGAACGCACGTCCCGGGGGCGCTACCGTGCCGGGGTGACGATCGTGCCGCTCGCCGTCCCTCCCGACCCGACGGGCGATCCCACCGTGCTCACCCGGCTCGCCGCGGCGGCGGCCGGTGACGGTCCGCTTCTCCTCCCCCATGCCGCCGACGAGCCGCCTCCGAGCGGTCCCGGCCCCTCCCCGCTGCCCGGCGGCGGTCTCGCCCTCGGCACCTCGGGGTCGTCGGGAGTCGCCAAACGGGCGGTGCTGTCGCCCGCGGCACTCGCGGCGTCCGCCGACGCCACGCACGACCGTCTCGGAGGTCCCGGGCAGTGGCTTCTCGCCCTCCCGCCCCACCACGTCGCCGGCATGCAGGTCCTTCTGCGCTCCCTGCGCGCGGACGAGATCCCGGCGGTCGTGCCCCCCGGCTCGTTCACGCCGGCGGCCTTCACCGCAGGCGTCGCGACGATGACCGGGCCCCGCCGCTACACCTCGCTCGTCCCCACCCAACTGCGCCGCCTCCTCGACGACGCCGACGCCACCGCCGCGGCCGCGGGCCTCGACGCGATCCTCGTCGGGGGATCCGCCGTCGGCCCCGACCTCCTGGACCGTGCCCTCCGCGTCGCGCTACCGATCGTCCTCACCTACGGCATGAGCGAGACGTGCGGCGGGTGCGTCTACGACGGCCTCCCCCTCGACGGCGTCGACGTCCACCTCGACGCGGATTCCCGGATCCACCTCACCGGCCCCCTGCTCGCCACCGGCTACCTCGCGCCCCCGGCGGACGACCCGTTCGTCGTCCACGAGGGCCGCCGATGGTTCCGCACGGACGACCTCGGCCGTCTGGAGCGCGGGGACGACGGCCGGGATCGCCTCGTCATCTCGGGTCGGGTCGACGACGTCGTCATCACCGGCGGGCTCAAGGTGTGGCCCTCGGAGGTCGCCGCCGCGCTCACACCCGCGCTGCCACCCGGTGGGGAGGTCGTCGTCGTCGGGATCCCGGACCCGGAGTGGGGCCACCGCGTCGCTGCTCTCGTCGAGTTGCCGGGGGTGAGCACCACGCCGCTGCGAGGACCAGACCCCGCGCTCCGCCCCGACGTCGCACGGTCCCGCCACGCCCCCGCCACGACGGCCGCCTGGTCCACCGACGCCGGTGACGTCGACGACGGCGCCGGCACCGCGGGCAGCGGTGACGCCGACGCCGACGCCGAGGCCGACGGTGACGTTGGTCGGACCGAGAGCAACGGTGACGCTGGTCGGAGCGACGGACCTGGTGGCCCCGGTGGCCCTCGTCCCACCGACGACCCAGCAGCACGGGTCGTCGCCGCGCTCGACACCCGCGCTCGTGATGTGCTCCCCCGACATGCGAGACCGCGGATCGTCCGCGTCGTCGCGGCGATGCCGCGCGTCGGCCTCGGCAAGCCGGACCGCCGCCGGATCGCCGAGCTGCTCGCCGCGACGGAGTGGGATGATGAATCCTCTGCCGTACCGGGCCCCGTGCGGGCCCCGAAGGAAGGATGAGGGTTGCTCCGCGTCGTCGCCGCCGTCGCGCTCCTCGTGTTCACGGTCTACACGCTCGTCGACTGTGTGCAGACCGAGGACGAGCGCGTCAAGGGACTCCCCAAGCTCGTGTGGGTGTTCGTGATCCTCCTGTTCCCCCTCGTCGGGGGGATCGCGTGGTGGTTCGCCGGGCGCGCCGCCGGTCTTCCGCTGCCGCGCCGTCCGGAGCCACGGCGTGGGCCGATCGGGCCCGACGACGACCCCGACTTCCTCGGGCGGCTCTGACGTGGCCACCCTCGCCCAGTGGGTCGAGGGTGCGCGCCCACGCACCCTCCCCGCGGCCCTCGCGCCCGTGCTCCTCGGCACCGCCTGTGCGTTCGCCGTCGGCGGCGGGCACATCGGTCGCGCGATGCTCGCCCTCGTCGTGGCCCTCGCGCTGCAGGTGGGCGTCAACTACGCCAACGACTACTCCGACGGGGTTCGCGGCACCGATGAGGTCCGTTCCGGTCCGGTGCGTCTCGTCGGTCAGGGCCTCGCGCCCGCCCGACACGTCAAGCTCGCCGCGTTCGCGTGCTTCGGCGTCGCGGCCCTCGCCGGGCTCGTGCTCGTCGCGCTCTGCGGGGCGTGGTGGCTGCTGCTCGTCGGTGCGGCCGCGGTCGTCGCGGCCTGGTACTACACGGGCGGTCGCCGCCCCTACGGCTACCTCGGCCTCGGGGAGATCTTCGTCTTCGTCTTCTTCGGCCTCGTCGCGACGGTGGGCACGACATACACCCAGGCCCTGACGACGACCCCCGCCTCGTGGGCCACCGCCACCGGGGTCGGGTTGCTGTCGTGCGCGATCCTCATGGCCAACAACATCCGGGACATCCCGACCGATCGCCCCGCGGGCAAACGGACTCTCGCCGTGCGCCTCGGCGATCCCCTCGCCCGCCGCACCTACGTGGGGATGCTGGGCGGGGCGTTCCTCGCATGTGCGATCGCGGCGATGCAGCACCCCGGCGCCCTGCTCGGACTCGCGGCGATCCCCCTCGCGCTCGGCCCCGCCCGCGGGGTTCTCGGCGGCGCCGGCGGGCGTGATCTCATCCCCGTGCTCGGTGGCACCGGTCGCCTCACCCTCGCCTACGCCGTCGCCGTGAGCCTCGGCGTCGTCCTCCTCCCCTCCCTGCCCTGAGACAGGCGCGGTTCGCCGCCCCCTGCCCCTTCGCCCGCCGGTCCTCACTCCCGCGGTCGGTGGCGGTCCGACACGACGCGGGCGCGCTCGTGGAGGGCACTTCTTACCTCGTCGGGGGACAGGACCTCGACGTCCTCGCCGAGTTGCCACGCCGCCCAGACCGCATGTCGCAGATCGTCGAAGGACAGATCGACGCGAACCCAGTCGGCGGACTCCGGTTCCTCGGCCCGGACGGCCCGGGCTGTCTCGACGAGTTCCTCCAGCCGGGAGGACCTGACTCGGAGGACCACGGGGAGGTGCCCCTCCGAGAGGAACCGCGCGGTGCGCTCTGCCCAGATCCGGTCGAGATCGACCGGCGCGGGCCGATCCGCCGGCTCGGACAGCACCTCCGCGCAGGCCATCCGCGACAGTCGGTAGGTGCGGTCCTCTCCGTCCCTCGTCGCCAGCAGATACGTACGACCGCGCACCGTGACCAGTCCGATCGGATCGACGGTGCGGGAGCGTGACGTCGCGCCCGGGGCGGCGTAGTCGAATCGGAGCCTGTGGCCGGTGAGCACGGCACGGCGAACCTCGGCCATGACCCCGTCGGCCAGATCCTCGGCGACGACACGTCTGGAGAGCAGGTCGGCGGCCGGTTCCACGAGCAGCCTGCGGGCGGTCTGGTCCAGCGTCGCCTGGTGATCCTCGGGCAGCGCGTCGATGATCTTCCGCATCCCGGAGGCCAGCGGCGAGGCGAGACCGAGGACGTCCCGCCCCCGACCCGACGCCACGACGAGAAGCGCGAGCGCCTCGTCGTGAGTCAGGCCGGTGAGTTCCGTGCGGAAACCGGGGAGGAGCGAGAAGCCGCCGTAGCGGCCGCGATCGGCATAGACCGGAACACCGGCCGTGGACAGGGCCTCGATGTCACGCAGCACGGTACGGGTCGAGACGTCGAGCTCACCGGCCAGCTCGGTCGCCGTCATCCGGCCTCGCCGGCGGAGCAACAGGACGAGAGCGACCAACCGATCCGCGCGCACCTGCTCATCGTCTCGTCATCCATGACACAAGGTGTCAGGTATCCCCTCGCAGGATGACGGCGCCGGCGAAACGACGGCCGCATGGCCACCACACCCGCCGAGCACGACGAGGGGAGTTGTCATGAAGCGCGAAGCAGTGAACCCGGTGACCTGGTCGCTGGCATTCGGGTTCAATCAGGGAGAGGTCGTCACCGGGCAGTCCCGGACGCTGTACATCTCCGGGCAGACCGCGACGAGTCGCGAGGGTCGCCCCGAGCACGACGGGGACATCGCCGCGCAGGTGGAGTTGGCGATGGACAACCTCGAGGCCGTCCTCGTCGAGGCCGGCATGAGTCTGGCCGACCTCGTGCGTCTGAACGTCTACACCACGGACGTGGACGCCCTCGTGTCTCACTACGGGAGGGTGGCAGCACGTCTCGCGGCAGCGGACGTCGCCCCCACGACCACCATGCTCGGCGTCTGCCGACTCGCGATCCCCGGCCAACTGGTGGAGATCGAGGGCACGGCGGTCGGCTGAGGCGCCCTCGGTGTCGAGCCCACGCCTCGCGCCGCGATCACCCGTCACGGCCGGGGCATCGACGCCGAAAGCCCCACACACCCGAGATGGCAGATGCCATCTCGGGTGTGTGGGGAGAGGTGGGTCAGCGGAAGGCCTGGTCCTCGACGTCCTCGTCGGTGACGGGAGGGACGACGCCATTCCGGCGACGACGCCCACGGGTCGCCTCGGGGGCGGCCGACATGTCGGTACCGGTCTCGGTGCCGTCGACCACTGGACCCTCGTCACCGTCGTGAGCGGCCTCGCCGGCCTCACGACGGCGGGCGGAGCGTTCGACGATCTCCTCGCTCATGTGGTCGCGCATGCCGTCGAGGGCGAACACCGAGATGAGCATCGCGACGGTCGTGGCGGCGAGCAACAGCAGAAGCGGGTTCTGCAGGCCCATGAGGCGGAACAGCACGAGGCAGGCCACGAAGATGAGGATGCGCAAGAGGGAGTAGCGGAACGTGTACGACATCAGAGCCCCGAGTAGGAGTGCAGGCCGGAGAAGAAGAAGTTGACGACGGTGACGTTGAGGATGATCCCCACGTACCCGGCGATGGCGATGATGTTGGCGGTGCGCCGCTTCCAGCCGCTCGTCGCGCGGGCGTGGAGGTAGGCGGCGTAGAGCACCCAGATGACGAAGCTCCACACCTCCTTGGGGTCCCAGCTCCAGTACGTCCCCCACGCCTTCTGGCCCCAGATCGCGCCCGCGATGATCGTGAACGTCCACAGCGGGAACGCCGCGACGTGCAGGGAGTAGGCAAGGCGGTCGAGGCGCTCGGAGGACGGGACGGCGTCGAGCAGCCTCCCGAGCCGAGAGTCGCGCACCTCGACGCCGGCGGCCCGCCGCTGCTCCCGGCGCTCGACGGCGAGCTGCATCATGAGCACGCAGAACGCGACCGTGAAGATGCCGATCGAGATGATCGCGATCGGCACGTGGATCGCGATCCAGTAGCTCTGCAGGGCGGGCGCGAGCTCGGCGGCGGGGACGTACCAGGCGACGAGCGCGAGACCGATGATCGACAGCACGGGGACGACGACGAACAACCCGAGCCACCGCAGCGGCCGACGCTGCGCGAGGACGAGATAGGTGAGCAGCGTCGCCGTCGCGCCGGCGACGGCGAACTCGAAGAGGTTCGCGACCGGCACTCGTGACACCGCGAGCCCCCGCAACGTCATCGAGACGATGAGGAGCAGGGCACCGAGCCAGCTCAGCGACATCCCGAAGCTCCCGGACGCCGCCTGCCGCGGATCGGGGGCCACCGCGACGCCGTCACCGCCGGTCGGTGTGGACGACGTCGTGCCGCGACGGCCGGCCTTCGCCGTGGGGCTCGACTCCCCGCCCTGCACCGCGCCGGCGGAGACGAGCACTCGGGAGTCCTCACGACCCTCCCCCGAGGAGGTGAGCGCCGCATCGGCGGTGCGGCGGGCGTCGCGGCCGGAGGCGAGACGCGCCGTGTACAGCGTGAAGGCCATGAGCGCGCAGGCGAGGGCCGCCATCGCGCCGTAGAGGGCATACGTGGCGAGCTGCGCCATCTGCATGGTGGTCATGTGCGATCCGTCCCGTCGGTCGTCTCGATGATAGTGGCGCCGCCGAGCCGGTCGGCGAGGTCGTTCGCGAACTCGGTGAGCATCCCGCCCAGTCCGGCGTCGTCGCGTCGCGCGAGACCCGCGAGGAGGACGCGTGTCCGTTCCCCGTCATCCGCCACTGCCGCGCTGGTCGACCCGCCCGCGGGGGTCTCCGCGGTCGCCGGTCCCGCAGCGGCCACGCCCCCCGACGAGCTCCCGGTCCGCCGCGCCCGCAGGAAGACGCGCCGCCGCGGGATGACGAGGGAGGCGAGCAGCCCGAGCAGCATGACGATCGAGGAGCCGAGCGCGACGCCCTTGACGGGGTCGTACCGCGTGGAGATCCCGGCCCACCGGTCGATGCCGGAGAGTTCGACGCTGCCGCGTCCGTCGGGCAGGGTGACGGTCTGGCCGGGCCGCAACTGCAGGGTGAGCGGCGCGTCGTCGGGGGCGGGAACGGGCGTCATGCCCCGCGTGTCGAGGCGGTAGACGGACTGCGCCTCGGGTTGCGGGAAGAGCGTCCCCTCGTAGACGGACAGGACGAGCATCGGATCGTTGAGGCCGGGGAACCCGGAGGCGAGGTCGGTGAGATCGCCCGACGTCCCCTCCGCGCCGCCGCCCCCTGCACTCTTGTCGACCACGGTCGGAAGGAACACTCCGGAGAACCCGAGCTGCTTGGGCGAGGCCGCAGGCACCTTGATCGCGCCGGTGGAACGGTAGTTGCCGTCGTCGGGCAGGAACGGCGTCGCCTGGCGATAGAGCACCTGGCCGGCGGCGTCACGGACGGTGACGACGGGGGCGTACCCGTTGCCGAGGAGGTAGACCTCCGCGCCCGAGAAGTGCAGCGGCGAGTTGACCCCGAGGGTCTCGTGCCGGGGTGCGCTCGTGGGGGTGTCCCGCACGGTGGCCTCGACGCGGAACTCCCGCGGGGCGCCGAGCTGCCCCGTGCCGACCTGGTCCTCGAACCGCGCGATCATCGAGTCGAGGGTGACGACGAACGGCTGCATGCGTGTCGGGTCGACGAGTGGACCGCCGGAGAACGTGTGGTAGGCCGCCCGGTTGTTGGCGAAACTCTCGCCGATCGGCACGATGCGGTCCCCCTTCCACCCGACGAGGTAGCCCGCCGCGAGGGAGAGGATCACCGCGACGACGCCGTAGTGGAACAGCAGGTTGCCCGCCTCACGCAGGTAGCCGGTCTCGCCGGCGACCTCCGTGACGTCGCGGGACGCCCCGGCCCCCCCGCGACCGGCATCGACACCGTCCCGGCCGACGCCGTCCTCGTCGCGCCTGCGCAGCCGGTAACGGCGACGCCGCAACAACGCCCGCGCGGCCTCCTCGACCTCGTCCGGACTCGCCGCGGTCTCGAGGACCAGGCTCGTGCCGAGGCGTTCGGGCCGGCGGGGGACGGCCGGCGGCGGCGCGGTGAGCGTGCGTCGGTAGGTCGCGGTCCGCGGCAGGATGCAGCCGACCAGCGAGATGACGAGCAGCAGGTAGATCGCCGAGAACCAGGCCGAGGTGTAGACGTCGAAGAACCCGAGGGTGTCGAGGATCGGACCGGCCGCGGGATGGTCCTCGAGGAAGGTCTGCACGGCCGAGACGTCGATGCTCCGTTGGGGGAACACCGAGCCGGGGATCGCGGCGAGGGCGACGAGCAGCAGCAGGAGCAGAGCCGTGCGCATGCTCGTGAGCTGCCGCCACAGGAATCGGGCCCAGCCGCGCACCCCCAGGCGCGGGCCCCGCAGTGTGCTCGCACCGTCGGTACCGTCCTCGGGCAGGGAGTCCAACGTCGCGACCGGGGTCCGCGACTCGTGCGCCTCGCGCGCGTCTCGTGGCACCCCCCGCGCCTCACGCGCCCCGCTCGCACCCGGGGCGTCGGGCCCGCCGGGCGCGGACGTGACGGACGCCGGAGTCGCGGGCGAGGAGGTGGCGTCGGGCGTGGTGGCGGACGTCTCCGACGGCTGGGGCGACTCCGGGCTCGGGGCGGGCTTCACCGCGTCCTCCTTGTCGTCGGGGTGGGTGGGTGGGTGGGACGGCCGGGACGGGATGCGCGGGCGTCGTGGGCCGGCGTCCTCGGTCACAGCGGGAGTTGCAGGGTGTCGACGAGGCGGGCCTGGAAGCGCGCGACGAGCTCGGTCCACCCGCCGGTGACGAGGAGGACCCCGACGAGGAGGAGCAGCGCCCCGCCGAAGAGGTGGATGCCGCGCTGGTGACGTCGCAGCCAGGCCGATGTCGTCAGCGCGCGTGACCAGCCGGCGGCGATGAGCAGGAACGGGATGCCGAGCCCGAGGCAGTACGCGAGGCCGAGGACGGCGCCGCGGGCCATGAGGTGTTCGTCGCCGCGCAGATTGGTCGCGAGGGCGTAGATCATCGCGAGCGTCGGGCCCATGCACGGCGCCCAGCCGAGGCCGAACACGACTCCGAGCAGCGGCGCACCCGCGAGTCCGGCGGCCGGTCGCCACCGCGGCGACCACGTGCGGCGACCGAGGGAGCCCGCCCACCCGAGGAACACGAACGCGAGGAGGATGACGACGACGCCACCCACGCGCACGAGGGTGTCCTGGTGGACGTCGAGGAACGACCCGGCGACGGCGGCGAACACCGACCCGGTGAGGAACACCGCGGTGAACCCGAGGACGAACAGCAGCGCCCCGAGGACGACCCGGCTGCGGGGCTGGTCCTGCAGGGGGCGTTCGGCCGTGCCGGTGACGAACCCGAGGAACCCCGGCACGAGCGGCAGGACGCACGGGGAGGCGAACGAGACGAGTCCGGCCACCACGGCGACGACGGCGGCGAGGAGGAGGTTCCCGTCGGCGAGGACGTCGGTGACGCCGCGGGCATCCGCGAGCAGCACCTCAGCCCTCGGCGAGGACGTCGTCGACGAGCCCGGTGACGGTGGCGGCGGTGGTCTCGCCGGTGACCCGGGCGGCGATGCGCCCCTGCTTGTCGAGCAGGAGGGTGGCGGGCGGTGTGGAGGCCTTGTCCTGCAGGGCGATGAGCGCGGCGCCGCCGTCGTCACGCAACGACGGATAGGTCGTGCCGACGCGTTTCATGAACGCCGCCGCCGTCTCCGGGGACTCGTTGATGTCGACCCCCATGAACTCCACGGGCTCGTCCGACTTCTCCAGCGTCTCGTGCGCCTTCTGCAGCTCGGGCATCTCGGCGACGCACGGAGGACACCATGATCCCCACACGTTGAGCACGACGATCTTGCCGCGGTGGTCGGCGCTCGACCAGGCCGTGCCGTCGAGGGTCGTGCCGGTGAGGTCGACGGGTTCGCCCCGCTCGTCGGCGGCGAGCTTCTCGATGCGGCCGTCACCACTGACGTAGGCGCGGTCGGCGACCTCCTGTGCCTGGCCGGCGACGGTGTTGTCGCCCTGCCCCGTGCAGCCGCCCAGCACGACGAGACCGGCGACGGCCACGCCCGCGAGCAGCGCGCGAGGCCGTCGGTGGGGGGAACCGGGCAGACGTGTCGACACCGCGGTACGGCTCGCGGACCGGACCGGTCCCCGCACGATGCTCGACGGGCGCGCGTGCCTATCGGTGCTGAACGGCCTCACGGTGCTGAACGGCCTCACGGATCGGACCGGCATCACAGATCGCCGCACGGCTCGGAGTAGGTGACGGAGGTGAGCGCGTCGTCGTGGTAGGTGAGCGTGGTGACGGAGGCGAGCGCGCACTCCCGCTTGCGGGGGTCGTGCCACAGCGACCGTCCCTCGACGTGACTACGGGCCGTCCACACGCACAGCTCGTGGGAGACGAGCATGATCTCGCGTCCCTCGGCGAACACGCGGGCGGCCTCGATGGCGTCCATCATGCGTGCGGCGATGGCGGAGTACGACTCACCCCACGAGGGCAGGAACGGGTTGACGATCAGCCCCCAGTACTTGGGGTGGAGGAGTTGACGCGGGTTGGACCCGATCGTGCTCCCCTCGAAGTGGTTGCCCGCCTCCAGCAACCGGGCGTCGCTGCGCACCGACACCCCGTGGGCGCGGGCCGTGGGTTCGGCGGTCTCCTGGGCGCGCTCCATGGGGGAGGCGGTGACGGCGGCGAGATCGTGCCCCTCGAAGTACTCCGCGAGACAGTCGGCCATGGCGCGGCCGCGCTGGGAGAGGTGGTAGCCGGGCATCCGGCCGTACAGCACCCGGTCGGGGTTCTCGACCTCGCCGTGGCGGACGAGATGGACGAGCGTGCGGGTCATCGTCCCATCCTGGCACGAGACTCTGAGGCCGCCCTGGCAGCGGCCGGCAATGCCGCGAGCACCACACAGACGGCGTCGTCGTCGTGCGAGGCACCGACGAACCAGGACTCGAAGGCGCTCGGGGGGAGATGCACGCCGGCGTCGAGCATCGAGTGGAAGAACGCGGAGTACGCGGGGAGGTCCTGGGCACGGGCGTCGTCGTAGTCACGGACCACGCCGGTCTGCGCGGGGCGGGTGCCCTCGGCCACGAAGAAGATGCTGAACATGCTGCCCGCCCACTGGAGCACGTGCGGGACGCCCTGTTCGTCGAGGGCGGAGGTCGCGGCGTCGGCGATCGTGTGCGCGACGGAGTCCAGCCGCGTGTACACCTCGGCGGTGCAGCCCTGCAGGGTCGCGAGACCCGCGGCGGTGGCGACGGGGTTCCCCGAGAGGGTGCCGGCCTGATAGACGGGGCCGAGGGGCGCGAGGCGGCTCATCACGTCGGCGCGTCCGCCGAAGGCCGCGGCGGGGAACCCCCCGCCCATCACCTTGCCGAAGGTGAACAGGTCGGGTGCGCCGCCCTCGTACGGCCCTTCGAGGCCGTACCACCCCGCGCGGCTGCACCGGAATCCGGTCATCACCTCGTCGGAGATGAGCAGGGCGCCGTGCGCCGCGGTGACCCGACGCATCGCCTCGGTGAACCCGGGGGCGGGCGGCACGACGCCCATGTTGCCGGGGCTGGCCTCGGTGATGAGGCAGGCGATCTCGGCCCCGTGCTTCTCGAAGGCCGCCTCGAGGGCGTCGACGTCGTTGTAGGGCAGCACGATCGTCTCCCCCGCCGCGGAGGCGGGGACGCCCGCGGAGTCGGGCAGGGCGAACGTCGCGACGCCGCTGCCCGCGTGGGCGAGGAGTGCGTCGACGTGGCCGTGGTAGCACCCGGCGAACTTCACGACCTTGCTGCGGCCGGTGAACCCGCGCGCGAGACGCACGGCGCTCATCGTCGCCTCGGTGCCGCTGCTCACGAGGCGCACCTGCTCGACGGGGTCGACGCGGGCGACGATCTCGGCCGCGAGCGCGACCTCGTTCTCGCTCGGGGTGCCGAAGCTCGTGCCCCGCGCCGCGGCCTCGCGGACCGCCGCGAGCACGTCGGTGTGGGCGTGCCCGAGGATCATCGGACCCCAGGAGGCGATGAGGTCGACGTAACGGTTGCCGTCGACGTCGGTGAGCCACGGCCCCGAGGCCTCGTGGATGAACCGGGGCGTGCCGCCGACGGCGTGGAAGGCGCGGACGGGGCTGTTGACGCCGCCGGGGGTCACCCGGGAGGCGCGCTCCATGAGCTCGGCCGAGCGGTCGGTGGTCGGGTGCGAACTGCTCATGCGGTCATCCTCGCTCAGGTGGCGCGGCCCGGCGCACCGGGGCCCCGCTCGCTCGTGATGCTGTCTCTGACGTGGGCCATCGCCGTGCCCAGGCGCCGGAACCCCTCCGGTCCGAGGCGGTCGATGAGGTGATGTCGCACGCTGGCGACGTGCACGGGTGCGACCTCGTCGAGCAGGTCCGCGCCGGCGTCGGTGAGCCACAGCTCGACGCCCCGCCCGTCGTCCTGCGCGGGTCGTCGGCGCACGAGACCCCGCTTCTCCAGACGGCTCGCCGTGTGGGTGAGCCGGCTGCGGGACTGCACGACGGACCCGGCGAGGACCGACATCCGGATACGCCGCCCCTCGGTCTCCGAGACGACGGCGAGGATCTCGTACTCCCCCAAGGTGAGTCCGTGCCCGCCGAGGTCCTCCTCGAGCGCGTCCTGGATGAGGCGCGTGGCCGCGAGGTAGGCCCGCCACGACTGTTGCTCGTCGTCGGTGAGCCAGGTGCCCGGGGGGACGGGTCGCTGCTGGGCCATGTGGGATCCCGTTCGTTCCAGCGGAGGTCACGCCTGGAGTCGGCGAGCCACCTCGAGGGCGTGGTACGTGAGGATCGACCCCGCCCCCGCGCGGGCGATCGAGACGAGCGACTCCATGACGACCCGGTCGCGGTCGATCCAACCGCGCTCCGCGGCGGCCTCGATCTGCGCGTACTCGCCCGACACCTGGTAGGCCGAGGTGGGCACCCCCGCCTCGCGCGCGACCTCGCTGACGGCCCGCAGGACGTCGAGGTAGGGCAGCGCCGGCTTGACCATGACGATGTCGG
Organism: Mobilicoccus sp.; assembly: GCF_032060985.1. NCBI lineage: Bacteria > Bacillati > Actinomycetota > Actinomycetes > Micrococcales > Dermatophilaceae > Mobilicoccus > Mobilicoccus sp. The sequence goes on along the minus strand of NZ_DAMBGD010000002.1, from coordinate 169,469 downwards.
CGCCCTGCTCGATGTCGAGACGCACCTCCCGCAGCGATTCCGACAGGTTGCGCGGATCCTGCTGGTAGGTCGAACGGTCGCCCTCGAGGGTCGACTCGACGGCCTCGCGGAACGGCCCGTAGTAGCCCGAGGCGTACTTGGCGGCGTAGGCGAGGATCGCGACGTCGGCACGGCCGTGGTCGTCGAGCGCGTCACGCACGACCCCGACCTGGCCGTCCATCATCCCCGACAGCCCGAGGACATGGGCGCCTGCGTCGGCCTGCGCCCTCGCCATCGCGGCGTAGCGCCCGAGGGTGGCGTCGTTGTCGACGACGGTCTCGCCGCGGGCGTCGGTGGTGAGGACGCCACAGTGGCCGTGGTCGGTGAACTCGTCGAGGCACAGGTCCGCCATGACGATCGTGTCGTCCCCGACGGCCTCGCGCACCCGGGCCAGCCCGAGGTTGAGGATCCCGTCGGGGTCGTCGGCGCCGGTGCCGGTGGCGTCCCGGGTCTCGGGCACGCCGAAGAGCATGACCCCGCCGACGCCCGCATCCGCCGCCTCGCGCGCCGCGGCCACGAGGGAGTCGAGGGAGTGCTGCACGACGCCGGGCATCGAGGTGATCGGCACCGGGGAGGTCGCGCCCTCGCGGACGAACATCGGCAGGATGAGGTCGGCGGGGTGCAGACGCGTCTCGGCGACGAGGTTGCGCATCGCCGCCGAGCTGCGCAGACGCCGGGGTCGTACGCGGCCGACGGGGTCGCCCGAGGGGCCTCGCACGCTGCGCGAGGAGGCCGGGTCCGCGGTGGAGTGGGGGCCGGACATCAACGGGCCTTCCGGCTGCGCACGGGACGACGGTCGCTCGGACGGCGTACGTCCTCCCCCGCCTCGAGGGCGGCGGCGCGCATCTGCCGCCCGTAGGCGGCGAGGCCGTCGACGAGGGAGTCCGACGACGCCTCCTCGGCGATGACCGAGACCGTGAGCCCGTTCTCCTCGGCCGTCCGCGCGGTGGCGGGTCCGATGCAGGCGACGACGGTCGTCGGGTGCGGCTTGCCGGCGATGCCGACGAGATTGCGCACGGTGGAGGACGACGTGAAGATCACGGCGTCGAACGCGCCCTGCTTGATCGCGTCGCGGATCTCGACGGCCGGCGGCGCCGCGCGCACGGTGCGGTACGCGGTGACGTCGTCGACCTCCCAGCCCATGTCCTGCAGGCCGGCGACGAGGGTGTCGGTCGCGATGTCGGCGCGCGGGAGGAACACCCCGTTGATGGGGTCGAGGACCTCGTCGTAGGCGGGCCACACCTCGAGCAGGCCCTTGGCGGACTGTTCCCCGCTCGGCACGAGGTCGGGCTCCAGGCCCATCTCGCGCAGCGCGTCGCACGTGACCCCGCCGACGGCGGCGATCTTGAGCCCCGCGAAGGCCCGCACGTCGAGGCCGATCTCCTCGAGCTTCTCGCGCACGGCGCGCACGGCGTTGACCGAGGTGAACCCGACCCACTCGTAGCGGCCGGTGACGAGTCCCTTGATCGCGCGCTGCATCTGCTGCGGGGTGCGCGGGGGCTCGACGCTGATCGTGGGGACGGTCTCGCCGCGCGCGCCATACTCGGCGAGCCGGTCGATCGTCGCCCCGGCCTGGTCCTTCGTGCGCGGCACGAGGACACGCCACCCGAACAGCGGCTTGGTCTCGTACCAGGACATCTCGTCGCGCAGCGGCACGGTGGCGCCGACGAGCGCGGCCTCGGGGCGCAGATCCCCGGCGCGGAGCAGTTCGGGGGCGTCGGCGAGCGTGGAGGTCGTCGTGCGCTGGTCGGTCGTCGTCGCGTTCTCGGTGAGGGCGACGGGGGTGTCGGCGTCGCGGCCGGCCTCGAGGAGCCGCTCGAGGCCGTCGGCGAGCTGGTCGGCGTCGCCGAGGACGACGACGGTGGTCGCCTCGCCCACGCCGCCGCTCCAGTCGGCGGTCGAGGCGCCGGCGTCGACGATGTGCACCGAGCCCGACTCCCGCGAGGTGAGCGGGATGCCGGCGTAGGCGGCCACGCCCGTGGAGGTGCTCACGCCCGGGACGATCTCGGTGGTGTGCCCCGCCTTGTGGGAGGCGCTGAGCTCCGCGGCGAGGCCGTGGAAGGCCGTCGGGTCACCGGTCATGAGCCGGACGAGAAGGCCGCCGCCCCTGCCCTCGCGCGCGGCGTCCTTGCCCACCTGCGTGGCGGCGCGGGCGACGAGCTTGGCCCACGAGGCGTGCGTGAGGGCGTTGGTGCGGTCGCCGTCGCTCGTCTCGATGATCGTCACGTCGGGACGCCCGTACTGGCGGGCGAGGGCCTCCGTGGCCGCGTCGTCGACGACGACCGCGTCCGCGGCGGCGAGGAGTTCGGCGGCACGGACGGTGAGGAGGGAGTGGTCGCCCGGTCCGGCTCCGACGAAGGCGACTCGGGTCGCGGGGCTGCCGGAGGCCGGGCGGGGCGTGGAGGTCCGGCGGGGGGTGCTCACGGTTTCTGCTCCTTGGGGGCGCCCACGTCGTTCGGGCTGTGCGGGTGGCCCCCGGAGTGCTCCGGTGACCTCGTTCGTTCGGGGGTACGGGCGAGGAGACTCGCCGGGATGCGGTCCGCTCCCGCCGCGAGGAGTTCCTCCGCGAGTGCCACGCCGAGGTCTTCGGGGGCGGACGCGTCGCCGGTGGCGCTGCGGCGCAGGGCGATCGCAGCGTCGTCGCTGCCCGCGAAGGCCGAGAGGGTGAGGCGGTCGTCCTCGTCGATCGTGGCGAGGGCGCCGACCGGTGCGGTACACCCGGCTTCGAGGGCCCGCAGCATCGCGCGTTCGGCGGTGACCGCCGTCCGCGTCGCCGCGTCCTCGAGGGCGGCGAGCACCGCCACGACCTCGGGGTCGCTCTCGCGGCACTCGACCGCGAGGGCACCCTGGCCGGGGGCGGGAAGCATGATGTCCGTCGGCAGGATGTCGGTGATCTCGGCGTGCCGGCCGAGGCGGCGCATGCCTGCTCCGGCGAGGACGACGGCGTCGAGGTCGCCGTCGGTCACACGGCGGATTCGGCTGCCGACGTTGCCGCGGATCGGCTCGACGTGCAGATCGGGCCGGTGGGCGGCGAGCTGCGCGGCGCGCCGGGGGGACCCGGTGCCGATGCGCGACCCGGCGGGCAGGTCCGCGAGCGTGAGCCCGTCGCGGGCGACGAGCACGTCGCGCGGGTCCTCGCGCGTCGGCACGGCGGCGACGAGCAGACCGGGCTCGGGCAGGACCGGCAGGTCCTTGAGGGAGTGCACGGCGAGGTCGACCTCACCCGCACGCAGCGCCTGCCGCAGGGCCGAGGCGAACACCCCCGTCCCGCCGATCTGCGTGAGCGGGGCGTGGTTGACGTCGCCCTCGGTGACGACCTCGACGAGCTCGACGGTGTGCCCGCCCTGCCGGAGCAGGTCGGCGACCCATCCCGACTGGGTCGTCGCGAGCGCACTGCGCCGGGTGCCGAGGCGCAGGACGCGCCCCTGACGGACGTCGTCGCGGGTGCTCCCGGCGCTCAGGGCCGGGTCGGCGGTGGTCGCGGGCGGAACGGTGTCGGTCACGACAGGTCCCCCGCTCCCCCGCGCTTCGGCGGGCGGGTGACGACGGAGACGTGGGCGTGGTCGAGGTCGAACAGCTCACGCAGGGCATCGGCGTACCCGCCCTCGACGCCGCGACCGCGGGCGGTGAGTTCCTTGACGCGCACGGTGGGGGTGTGGAGCAGTTTCTCGACGACTCGGTGGACCGCCAGCTTGACCTCCGCGCGGACCACGGGGTCCATGTCGGGGGCGCGCGCGTCGAGCCGCGCCATCTCCGAGCGCACGACGGAGGCCGCGTGCTGACGCAGGGCGGCGACGGCCGGGCCCACGGCCTCCTGGCGGCGCGAGACGAGGAACGTGGCGACCTCGGCGACGACGAGATCCTCGACCTGGCGCAGGGTCTCACCCCCGATGCTGGCCTCCTTGAGCTCGCGGCCGAGGTCCTCGAGGGCCGACACGGCGCAGCCGGGCAGCTCTGCGACCTCCGGTTCGATGTCCCGCGGGAGCGCGAGGTCGACGAAGGCGAGGGGACGGTGCGGGCGGCGGGACATGGCGGCGTACACGGTGGCGACGTCGAGGACGTGACCCATCGCGCCGGTGCACGAGACGACGATGTCGGCCTCGGCGAGGGCGTCGGGAAGGTCGTCCCAGGCGAGAGCCGTGGCCCCGGTCGCGGCGGCCAGACGTGTGGAGCGCTCGGGGGTGCGGTTGACGACGGCGAGCGAGGCCGCGCCGCGACGCGCGGCGGTGGTGGCGACGAGCGAACTCATCGCGCCCGCACCGACGACGAGCACCGAGGCTCCCGTGATCGGCCCGACGTGCTGCTCGGAGCGATCGAGACCGGTGCCGACGAGCGAGGAACCGTAGCGGTCGAGTTCGGTGTCGGAGTGCGCCTTCTTGCCCACCCGCAGCGCGTGCTGCAGCAGGAGGTTGAGTTCGTGACCGACCGCACCCGAGGCCTGCCCGCGAGCGAGCGCGTCGCGGATCTGGCCGAGGATCTGCGCCTCACCCACCGCCATCGCGTCGAGCCCGCACGCCACGGAGAAGACGTGGGCGATGGCCCGGTCCTCGTAGTGGACGTAGAAGACGGGGTTGAGCTCATCCCGGTCGACACCGGTGGCGTGCGACACGGCCTCGCCGATGTGGGCGACCGCTCCGTGGAACGCGCTCACCTCGGCGTACACCTCGAGACGGTTGCACGTGGCGAGCAGCGCCACTTCGTCGATGTGTTCGCCGGCGAGGAGGACCTCGGTGAGGGCGTCGGCGGCGGCCGCGTCGAGCGAGATGCGCTCGAGCAGGGACACCGGTGCACTGTGGTGGGAGATTCCCATGACCACGAGGCTCATCGGGCCACCCCCCGCACACAGTCGGGGAGCACCACATTACGATGGCGGCGTCGCCCGTCCGTGGCCGAGAGGGCGTGAACGGTCAACGGTGTCTCCGTCTCTTCATAGACGACGTACCGGCGATGGGACGGTCTCGTCCCGGCCAGGACTTCGTTCACCTTAGTTCCACCCCACGTCCGCGCCAAATGAGCGGGCTCCACGAGCCCGCGAGATCAGGCGCCTGCGGCGCCCCCACGTGGACGCCTCAAGCGCTGCGAGCCGCGCTCAGCCGCTGGGAGAGCTCGGTGCGCAGGCGGCGTTCACTGACCCGCCAGTAGTCGTGCGTCTCACCGTCGATGAGCGTCACGGGGATCTGCTCCCACCACATCGGGTCGGGATCGGTGATGTCGGGAAGCGACTTCTCCTCGAACTCCACGCCGAGCTCACCGGTCACCCGGGTCACGACGTCACGGGCCAGCGTGCACAGATGACACCCGGGCTTGGTGATGAGGGTGACCACGGGGGTCTGCGTGCTCTCCATGCCGACACTGTATGACGAGCGTCCGAGAACTCCGACATCACCGGGATGGATCGCCCGTCCAGGACGACCGCCCTCCCTCGTGCTCCCGCATGGACAGGGCGAGTGGGTCGGCCCCGGCGCCCGGCGCTCCCGAGAGACTCGTCACAACGGCGAACCCCGCACGACGAGCAACGCGTGCAGGGTGCGTTGGATGGTCGCCCGCACCTCGTCGGTGAGGTGGAACACGGTGAGCGGGTCGTCCGCGGCCTCCGGGCCGAGGGCGCGGGTGTCGATCGGAGTGCCGAACTCGATGATCCACTTCGACGGCAGCGGCACGAGGCCCAGCGGCCCGAGCAGCGGCCAGGTGGGGGTCACGGGGAAGTAGGGCAGGCCGAACAGTCGGGCGATCGAGGAGAGGTCGGCGATCCGCGGATAGGCCTCCTCGGCGCCGACGACCGAGCACGGGATGATCGGGACCTCGGCGCGCAGCGCGGTCGCGACGAACCCGCCGCGGCCGAACCGCTGCAACCGGTATCGCTCGCTGTAGGGCTTGCCGACGCCCTTGAACCCCTCCGGCCATACGCCGACGACCTCCCCGGCGGCGAGCAGGCGCGCGGCGTCGTCCTGGCTCGCGAGTGTCGTTCCCGTACGCCTGGCGAACTCGCCGACCAGCGGCATCCCGAACACGAGGTCGGCGCCGAGGGGGCGCAGGAACCGGTGCGCCGGGTGGGCGTCATGGATGGCGACGGCCGTCATGAGCGTGTCGACCGGGATGGTCCCCGAGTGGTTGGACACGACCAGCGCGCCCCCCTCGGCGGGGATGTTCTCGATGCCGCGGACGTCGACCCGGAACCAGCGGCGGTACAGCGGCCGCAGCACCGGCAGGTAGACGATCTCGGTGAACTCCCGGTCGAACCCGAACTCGTCGATGTCGTAGTCACCCTCGAGGCGGCGACGGAGGAACGCAAGCGTCGCGGCGACGACGCGGTCGGCCGCCTCGCCGTCGAGCCCGACGAGGTCGGCCGCGGCGTGCATCGCCCCGGCGAGACGCTCGACGAGGTCCCCCTCGGCGCCGGTGGGCACGAGCGCGAGCACCTGACGGATGAGCTCGTTCACTGGGCCTCCCGCTCCGCAGTCGTGGGGAACAGCACACCGGACTCGTCCTCGATCGTCCCGGTCGAGACGGTGGGCGCCCCGCCGCGGCGGGACACCGAGGGACGGGAACGCCGCCGGGGTGCCGAGTCGCGGACGTCGTGGTCGGCGACGGCGTGGTCGTCGGCGACGGCCTGGTCGTCGGCGGTCGCGGGGACGTCGGCGCCGTGGTCGTCGGCGCCGTGGTCGTCGGCGCCGTGGTCGTCGGGCCCGGAGCCGTGACGGAGCCGGCCGTCGGCGCCCATCGCCTCGTCGGTGTCCACGTCGCCCATGAAGCGGGCGTCCATGTACTCGTCGTGCGCGTCGTCGCCATCGGCGTCGTGGCCGTGGGTGTCGAGCAGGTCGGCGCCCCTGCCCCCCTCGCGCACCCCGGCGGGCCGGGCGCCGATGGGCCGGGAGCCTCCGGCCTCCGCATAGGGCGACGGCACGATTCCCCACACCTGCTGGGCGAACCGCTCGACCGCCTCACGGGTCGTCGCCGCCGGCGTGAAACGCAGCACCTCCCGCATCCGGGTGAGGTCGAGGCAACGGCCGTACATGACGAAGTCGATGTGGTCGGGCTCGATCCCCGAGACGCCGGCCCATCGGGTGAGCGCTCCGAGTGCGCGGCCCGTCGTCGTGAGGACGGGCATGGTGGGCCGATGCGCGATGCGCACGACCTGCCGCAGGGTGAGGACGCCCTCCGCGGCGACGTTGACCGTCCCGACCGGGTCGCCGCAGGCGGCGAGGGCGAGCGCGGCGACGGCGTCGTCCTCCGCGAGGGCCTGGACGCGCGCATCGAACCCGAACGGCAGCGGGACGACCGGGGCGCGCAGGTAGTCCGTCATCGCGCTGCGCGTGGATCGGCCGAAGACCTGCGCGAACCGCAGGACGCTCACCCCGACGTCCGGGCGCCGCTGCGCCACGGCCCGCACGTAGGACTCGACCTCGACGGCGTCGCGCACGTGGCCGCTGCGGGCGCGGGTGTCGACGGCGCTCGTCTCGGAGACCACGGCCGCGGCGGCCGGCGAGGCGCCGTACACCGAGCCGGTCGAGGCGAGGACGACGTGCCGCAACTCCGGCACGGCCTGGCAGACCCCGAGGAGCTGCATCGTGCCGATGACCGTGGCCTCACGGGCCGAGGTGCGCGCCGACCGCGTCGAGGGCTCGGTGGAGACGCCGGTGACGTGGACAAGGGTGTCGATGCGCGCCTCGCGCACGACACGACCGAGGAGGGGATTACGGACGTCGACGCGTAGGTACTCCGCCTCCCCGAGGGAGAAGCGTGGCGCCATGACATCGACGCCGATGACGCGCCCGACGTCGTCTCGACGGGCGAGCTCCCGCGCCACCCCTGCGCCGAGGTAGCTGGACACGCCGGTGACCAGGACCGTTGTCGTCATCACGCCTCCTCACCGGTGGTCGCGCCCGATCCTAGCCATTCGATGCGCCCGGACCACCCGAACGAGAGGGCCGTTCACCCTCCGGGCATGACCGAGGGTGAGTACCTCGTCCGTGGCGCGACCCCCGGCATCGCGGGCACCACGCCGTGCGGGCGGCACCGGACCGCCGCCGAGGAGGACACGAAGGCCGTGCCCGTCCGGTGAGGACGACCACGGCCCGTGAGTCGGCGGGGCCGACTACTTCTTGTTGCGACGCTGGTGGCGCGTCTTGCGAAGCAGCTTGCGGTGCTTCTTCTTCGCCATGCGCTTGCGGCGCTTCTTGATGACAGAGCCCATAGACAAAACCTCATCGATTCGCACCGGAGAGGCCCGGTGACTGGGGTGGTGCGAGGGTCGGCGCGAGTCGACCTCCGCGGCGGGTGAAACGGCGGACATGGTCGGCCGTGCACCGGCGGTCATGCTTTGCGCGCTTCGTACCCGGCCTCGGCGTCGCGCGGACGACACCGCGGCGGGTGATCCACACGAGCGTACCGTGCGCCCGAGCCCCGGGGGAAACCCGGTCGAGGACCCCTCGCTCCCCTTCGCCCCGACGGCCGCCCGGCACGCCCCTCGCGTCGCCTGCGCCGACCGATGTGGCAACGACAGCGGAGTCGATCGGCTCCCCGTCGATGGGTCGCGGCGATTCCGCAGGTCGGCGGGGCGCGCGGCGGTGGGCGGTGTCATCGACTCCGCCGATGTCGTCACATCGACCCGATCACCGCCGGCCGTGACGCGCTCGATTCGGCCGCGCACGCGGCCGCCACGACCCGGCCCCGGCCGGCTGAACGACGAAGCGGGGTCTCCCACCAGCCGGTGGAAGACCCCGCTTCACCCCCGTCCGCGCGACGGGGGCGGCGCGTCAGTCGAACCAGAGGTCCAGGCCGTGGTGAGGGAACACGGCCTCCCGCGTCTTCATCGCGGCGCGGTCGATGGGGTCCTCGGGGTCGTAGCCGACCTCCCACGATCGCCACCAGATGCGTCCGTCGTCGGAGGTCCCGTCGCCCATCATGTCGGGGGCCTGTTCGCCCAGTCGGGCGGTGACGTCGTCGAGCCATCCCTGCGGCACCGCCGTGTCGACGGGGATGGGTCGGTGCAGGGCGACCGCGGTGAGGTGGGTCCACGTGCGCGGCACCACCGAGACGACCTCGTAACCGCCGCCGCCGAGCGCGATCCACTTCCCGTCGCAGAGCTCGTGGGACAGGTCGTGGAGGGATTCGGCGAGGATGCGTTGGGCGTCCACCGACACCGACAGGTGAGCCAGTGGGTCGCGGAAGTGGGAGTCGGCGCCGTGTTGGCTGACGATGATCTGCGGTCGGAACGCTCGGAGCACCGCGGGCGCGACGGCGTGGAACGCCCTCAGCCATCCTGCGTCGCCCACCCCGGGGGGCAGGGCGAGGTTGACCGCACTGCCGGGAGCGTCGAGACCGCCGATGTCGTTGGGGAATCCGGTGCCGGGGAACAGGATCGTGCCGGTCTCGTGGACCGAGATCGTGAGGACCCGCGGGTCGTTCCAGAACATCCGCTCAACGCCGTCGCCGTGGTGGGCGTCGATGTCGACGTAGGCGATCCGTTCGGCACCCTGCTCCAGCAACCAGTCGATGGCGACGCCCGCGTCGTTGTAGATGCAGAAGCCGGAGGCCGAGTCCCGCATCGCGTGGTGGAGACCGCCGGTGAAGTTCACGCCGTGCTTGACCTCACCCCGCCACACCCCCTCGGCGACGGCGCGGCTGCCCTCGGCGATGCGGGCGCTCACCTCGTGAATTCCCGCGAACGCCGGGTCGTCCTCGGTGCCGAGGCCGAAACGCAGGTCGGCGTGACCGGGATCGACCGAGGCCCGCTTGACCGCGTCGATGTAGTCGGTGGAGTGGACCCGGGTGAGGAGGGCGTCGTCCGGGGTGTCGGGCGCGATGATCTCGCACTCGGAGTCGAACAGGCCGAACGAACGACACAACCGCGCCGTGAGATCGAGCCGGATCGGGTTCATCGGGTGGCCCTCACCGAAGTCGTAGCCGGTGAAGGAGTCGTCCCAGACGATGCGGGCCTGTGTCGTCATGGCCAGAACGCTATCGGCCGCGACCACCTCGGCGGCCGGGAGTGGTCCCGGCGATTCGGGTGGGGTGGTGACGACGACGGCCGCGCCCCCGTGAGTGGGGGGCGCGGCCGTGGCGGTCGTGAGGTCGAGGTCAGCGACGCAGCGCCAGGACCATCGCCATCTCCTCGGTCATTCCGTTCGCGCGCCCGGCGTCGGTGCGCGGCTCGCGGCGGTGCTCGGTGGGACGGAACCCGTAGCTGCTCGCGAACGCGACGGCCGGGACGTTCTCCGTGCCCACCCAGTACACGAGCTGACGCGCACCCTGGCGTTCTGCGGCCTCGCTCGCGGCGACGACGAGCTTGGCGGCCATGCCCTCACCGCGCAGCTCGGGCGTCACCCAGAGGCTGAACAGCTCCGCCGCGTCGTCGAAGAGCGCCTCGTCCATGCGGAGCGAGGCGATGCCGACGGACTCCGAGCCCTTGCGGATGAGCAGGCGCGTCGACCGGTTCATGCGGTCGCGCCACAGCTGCTCGTCGTACTGCTCCTCGGTCTCCACGTCGGCGACGAAGGCGTCCGGGGACTCACGCAGGGCTCGCAGGCGCATGTCGCGGTACTGCTCCCATTCGTCCTCCGCGAGGGTGCGGATCGTGATCTCCGACATCGGTTTCCTTTCATCGCGGCACCGCAGGCCCCCGCCGGCGGATCGACAAGCAGCGTAACAGCGCCCGGAGACACCCCGGTGACGCGTGGGGAACGACGAGGTGCCCTCGGGACCAGCGGGATCGGGCTCAGGCGCCCAGCTCGCCGGCGCGGCGTGTGGCGGCGGACACAGCGGCGGACATCCGGTACCGCACGGCCCCCTCATCGAGCAGCCGGAGCGCGACGGCCGTGCTGCCGCCGGGGCTCGTCACCTGTTCGCGCAGCGTCGAGGCGGGCTCGTCGGACTCGACGAGCATGCGCGCCGCGCCGAGGATCGTCTGTGCGGCGAGGCGTACCGCGAGATCCCGCGGCAGTCCCTCGTGGACGCCGCCCTCGGCGAGGGCGTCGGCGACGTAGAAGATGTACGCAGGTCCCGATCCGGACAGACCACTCGCGGCGTTCTGCTGGGACTCGGGCACGACCTCCGTCTGCCCGCACGCGCGCAGGAGGGTGTCGACGACCTCCAGCTGCTCGGCCGTGCAGTCGCGGCCGGCGGTGACGACGAACATCCCCTCCCCCACCAGGGCCGGAGTGTTCGGCATGACCCGCACGACGGGGACCCCGTCTCCTGCGTGGCTCTCGAGGGTGGCGAGGGTGACCCCGGCGGCGAGCGACACGACGATCGAGTCGCCGCCGAGTTCGTCCGCGATCTCGTCGAGCACGTCCGCGACGAGGTAGGGCTTCACGGCGAGGACCACGACGGACGCGCCGCGCACGGCCTCGGGATTGTCGGTGCCGGTGGACACCCCCTGCTCCTCCCACCGGGCGCGCGTGCGGTCGGCGAGGTCGGTGACGCGGGCGTGCTCCGGCGGCAGACCGGCGGCGAGGAGCCGTCCGAGAACGGCCCCGCCCATGTTGCCGGCGCCGAGGAAGGTCACGGTGCCGGTGAAGCCGGACAGGTCGGGGGCGTCGGTGCTCATCGATCCTCCTGGGTGGGTTGCGGGTGCGGTGGGGACGTGGGCCGCTCGGGGCGGACGCGCGGCCTGCGGCGAGGGCGCCGGTCCCGTGGGGCGGGCGCGGCTCCGTCACGGCGGTGGCGCTCGGTGCCGGTTCGGACGTCAGAACGCCGTGGCACGCATGAGTTCGAGGATCTCGCGGGGGCTGTCCGCGACACGACGAGCGAGGTAGGGGTACCAGTCCTCGCCGAAGGGGACGTAGATGCGCATGGTGTCGCCGCGGTCGGCGATCTCGGCCTGCTTCTCGGTGCGCACCCCGTAGCGGAGCTGGAACTCCATGCTCGTGCGGGGGCGCCCGACGTGGGCGGCGAGGGTCTCGGACAGGTGGATGAGCCGCTCGTCGTGGGTGGCGACGACGACGCGTCCGGCGCCCTCGATCAGCGGCTGGATCGCGCGCACGTACGCCTTGTCGACCTCGCTGCGGCGGGTGAAGTGCCCCTCCTCGCGGGCGGCGGCGGCGCCCTTGGTGAGGCGGACCCGGGCGCCGGTGCCGGCGAGGTCGTGGGCGTCGGCCTCGGTGCGGCGCAGGCACGCGGGCAGGGAGATGCCGAGGGTGGGGTGGTCCGCGCGCAGCTCGTGGAAGGCCTCGACGGTGACGTCGGGGGAGATCGCGTCCTCGACCTCGAGGGTGAGGGTGATGCCGTGCTCGGCGCCGAGCTCGGTGAGTTCACGCAGCCTGTCCCGGGCGCCGGTGCGACCCTGGCCGCCGAGCCCGGCGCCGAACGTCGACAGACGCACGCTCACGTCCGCGGCACCGTCGTCCGTCAACCCGGCGTCGGTGAGGCGGCGGATGAGCTTGCGCACCCGCTTGGCGCGCTTCTCCACGCCCGGCAGGTCCTGCGGTTCGGCGACGAGGTGGGTGACGCTCACGGCACGGCCCCGCGCCGCGAGCCACTGAGCGACATCCATCGCCGACGAGATCGACTCCCCGGCGACGTACCGGCGCACGATCTCGTGACTCATCGTGCGGTTCTCGGCGGCGCGCCTCAGTCGGGCGTCGGTGGCCACGCGGAGCAAGGTGTCCTGCACGGTCGGACGAGCGGATCCCACGCCGTCTCCTGTCGGTCCTGCCTCGACGCGCGAGGCTCACGGGCGAACGACGCCAGGCTATCCGCCACGCCCCGTCCCCACCCGATCACGGCCGCGGATCCGAGCGGCGTGGCCGGTGGAGTCGGCCATGCGGGGTGTCACCCCGATCGGGCGCGGCCGGGCGGAACGCCCCTCACGGCCCGGCGTCGGCGGTCGGGGCGGCCGTGGGGGACGCTCCTATGGTTCGTCAAGCCGTGGGTGGGCCTGATTCGAGGATTCGGTAGAGGTCTCGGATGATGTAGCGCTTGAGGCATCGGCGGATTTCGCGTGGGGTCTTGCCTTGGCTGGTGCGTCGGGCGGTGTAGGCCTGGGTGGTGGCGTCGTAGCGTTGGCGGGACAGGACGATGGTGTGGATCGCGCGGTTGAGTTGTCGGTCGCCGTACCTGTTCAGCCGGTATCGCGTCGTGACTCGGCCGCTGTTGGCGGGGATGGGCGCGATGCCGGCGAGCATCGCGAACGCGGCCTCGGAGTGGATCCGGCCGGGGTGGGACCAGGCGCACAGCACGGTCGCGGCCACGATCGGGCCCACGCCGAACAGGTCGAGCAGGTCAGCATGCCACGCCTTGACCAGCACGGTGATCTGCTTCTCCAGGTCGGCGGCCTCGGCCGTGAGGGCCTGAACCCGGCGGGCCAGGGTCCGCAGGACGTGCCGGGTGGTCGCGGTCTCGACGTCATCGCTGCGGTGGGCGCGCAGCGTGGCGGCACGCTGGACCCGTTCGGTGCCGGTGGCCTGCCCGAGGGTGGCGCGCAGGGTTTCCGGGGCGGCCACGATCAGGGAGAACATTTGTCGTTGCGCGATGGTGGCGGCCTCGACGGCCGAGCGTCGCGCAGCCAGCAGCACCGAGAGGCCTTGGCGTTGTCCGCCGGCGCGGGGAGTTCCCCGCACGGGACGACTCATCGCTTCGCGAGCTGCCCGGACCGCGTCGAGCGGGTCGGACTTGGCGCCGTGGCGGCGGGCGATCCGCTGCGGGCGGTCGAGTTCGAAGACGACCTCGGCGTCCCTGGCGAGCACGCGGGTCAGTCCGGCGCCGTGCCCGCCGGTGCCCTCGATCGCCCAGGCCCGGGCCGGGGAGTGTTCGCCGGCCCAGGCCAGCAGGTCCTCATACCCGGTCGGGGTGGTCGGGATGGTCATCTGGTCCAGGACGGCGCCGGTCGCAGTGTCCACGATCGCGGCGGTGTGGGTATCGACGTGGGTGTCGACCCCGATGACGATGTCGGCGACATCGGACAGACTGGTCATGCGTTCCTCCACTAGCTCCGGATGGACGTTGATCCGGTCCGGGAGGAGTCACGGCAGGACTGTGATGGGACACGACGACGCCGAGAACGTCGCCGGTCAAGCTCCTGATCAGGCCAGTAAGACTTCGACCGGGCCGGGTCGTCGATCCCGAACGGACAAGTCCCGAGCAAGGCACGAAGCCAGTCAGACGATGAGTCACGAACGAGACCGACGACCACAGCCCATCACCGATGGACCGCCTTCACACCCTCACAGTCAGCGGTCGGCGAGGCCCCGGGCGAAGTGCGTGCGGGCGAACTCGAGGGATTCGCGCAGGTAGGCCTCGCGCCCCTCGGCCTTCTGCTTGCGGGTGCCGACCTCGACGGCGACGACGCCCTCGTAGGAGTCACGGGCGAGGCGGTGGAGGAACTCCTCGCACGGCTGGGAGCCACGGCCGGGGACGAGGTGTTCGTCCTTGGGCGACCCGGACCCGTCGGTGAGGTGGACGTGCGCGAGACGGGAGCCGAGGTCGGCCTGCATCTGCAGGACGTCGCTGCGGGCCGTCGCCGCGTGGGAGAGGTCGAGGGTGACGTGTTCGTACGGCTGCGGCACCGGGTCCCAGCCCGGCAGGTAGGCCTGCACGTGACGTCCGGCCCGCCAGGGGTACATGTTCTCCACGGCGAGGATGAGACCGAACTCCTTCTCCCGAGCGGCGACCCCCTCGACGAAGGACGCGGCGTACTCCTTCTGCCACCGGAACGGCGGGTGGAGGACGACGACGTCGGCGTCGACGTCGTGCGCGAGCTCGATGGAGCGGTCGACCTTGTCCCACGGACTCGTGCCGTAGACCCGCTGGGTGACGAGCAGCGTGGGGGCGTGGATCGAGCGGATCGGCAGACCGTGCCGCTCCGACAGCTCCCGGAGACCCGCGGCGTCCTGGGTGGCGGGATCGGCGAGGACCATGACCTCGATGCCGTCGTAGCCGAGGGACTCGGCGATCTCGAAGGCCTGGGCGGGCCCCAGGGGATACACGGATGACGTCGACAGCGTGACCGTTACCCCGGTGGACTCACTCATGGCGCTCAGCCTAGGTGTCGCCGCGGGCGGCTGCGTCCCCGTCCACGCCGTGAGGAGGGTCGGGACTCGCGTCACGGTCGGCGACGTCCTCGCCGAGGACGCGGGCGGCCGTGCCCGCGTCGGTGACGAGATGGGTGGCGTACCCGCTCGCGAGCGCGACCTCGAGGGGCCGGATCTTCGAGGGACCCCCCGCGACGAGGATGCGCGTGGGCTTGGCGCGCAGGTCGGCGAGGGAGATCCCGACGGTGCGTTCGTCGAGTTCGGGGAGGGCGATGTCGCCGTTCTCGTCGAAGAAGCGCGAACACATGTCCCCGACGGCACGCACCTGGAGGGCCTCGCGCTCCTCGTCGGTGAGGTGGCCGAGGTTGAAGAGCATCGCCTGCGGGGAGATGCCGCCGACGGTGAAGATCGCCGTCGGCGCCTCCCGCCCGAGGTCGAGGATGTGCCGGATGTGCCGCTCGCCCTCGACGATGCGCTTGACCTCGGCGGAGTCGAAGATGACCGGCAGCGGCAGCATGCGGGGGTGCGCGTCGAAGGCCCGGCAGAACGACGTCATCGTCTCGACGTCGTTCGTCGACCGCGGCGTCAGCGACAGACCGCCCTTGAGCTGCACGAACTCGACTCCGTGCCGCGGTTGGGGGGTGAGGGCGCGGGCGACGGCGTACATCGTCTCTCCCCAGCCCACGCCGACGAGATCTCCGTCGGCGATCTCCTCGGTGAGCACCTCGGCCCCGAGGCGGCCCAGTTCGCGGGTGAGAGCCGCGCCGGTGTGCGCGGTGTGCGCGAGGCGCACCTCGGCGAGGTCGAACCGCTGGGCGAGCCGGTCGGCGAGCGCCGAGCCCGTCTCGCGCGGGTCGCGGATCTCGATGGCGACGAAACCGCGCTCCTTCGCGTGCTGCACGAGCTTGCTCACCGTGGGGCGGGAGACCCCGAGGCGATCGGCGACCTCACCCTGGGAGAGGCCGTCGCGGTAGTAGAGCTTCGCGGCGTCGATGGCCTGCTCGTCGCGGGGGTTCACGGGGGGAGCTCCGTTCGGGACGGGACGGGCCGCCCGGTCCCGACCGAGCAGGGCGTGCGCCTGTCGGACGGTGGGACCGGACGGCCGTCGTGGGTGGTCACCAGTGTCGACGGCGCGGGGCGGGGTGCGCGACAGGCGCGCCCGAGGGTCGCCTGAGAGGCGCGCCCGCACCGTCACGACGGTGTCAGCTGGCGACGACCCCGACGATCGCCGCGTTGAGCAGGTTGGTGCACGTGCCGGCGAGCAGGGCGAGCAGGCCGAGCCTGGCGACGTCGCCGCGTCGCTCGGGGCACAGCCCGCCGAACGCGCCGATCTGGATCGCGATCGAGGACAGGTTCGCGAACCCGGCGAGGGCGAACGTCGAGATCATCACGGCCTTCGGCGAGAGAGTGCCGACCTCCTGGGAGAACGCGGTGAACCCGACGAACTCGTTGAGGACGGTCTTCTGACCGATGAAGTTGCCGACCGTCATGGCCTCGTTCCACGGCGTGCCGATGAGCCAGGCGATCGGCGCGAAGACCAGACCGAACAGGCCTTCGAGCGACCATCCCTCCTGCCCGAACAGCGACCCGATCCCGCCGACCAGGGCCGAGCCCATGGCGATGAGCGCGACGAACGCGATGAGGAGACAGGCGACGATGACGGCGATCTTGCCCCCGCTCATGGCACCGCGGCCGATGGCGTCGATGAGGTTGCGGGACTCGGTGTCGCGGACGTCGCGCACGCTCGCGTCGTTCGTCGGGACCTCGGTCTCGGGGAAGAACGCCTTGGCCATGAGCAGCGAGCCGGGGGCGTTCATGATCGAGGCCGCGAGCAGGTAGGGCAGCGGCGCCCCGAGCAGGGAGTACCCGATGAGCGTCGACCCCGCCACGGCGGCGAACCCGCCGGTCATGCACGTGAACAGCTCCGCCGTGGTGAGCGTGCGGATGTACGGGGCGATCATGAGCGGCGCCTCGGACTGGCCGAGGAAGATGACGGTCGAGGCCCAGATGCCCTCGACCTTGCTCGTGCCGAGGAGTTTCTGCAGCGCCGTGCCGATGATGTCGACGATGAACTGGATGACGCGCAGGTAGTAGAGCGCCCCGATGATCGCGCCGAGGAAGATGATGACCGGCAGCACGTTGAGCGCGAAGACGAATCCCTTGCCCTCCTCGGGCATGAGGCTGCCGAACACGAACTCGGTGCCCCGGTCGGCGAAGTGGATGGCGTCGGTGAACGCCGTGGCGACCGCCTCGAGGGCGCGGAAGCCGGGCTCCCACTTGAGGACGAGCAGCGCGAACAACACCTGGAGGGCGAGGCCGACGCCGAGGGTGCGCCAGTTGATGCGGCTACGGTGGCGCGACATCGCGATCGCGAGGCCGAGGATGGCGGCGATGCCGAGCAGACCCTGGAAGCGTTCCACGGCTCAGGCCTCCTGTCCGGGCAGGTCGGCGGGGCCGAAGCCGTGGGGCAGGATCTGCGCGAAGGGGTAGGCGCGGGGGTGGCCGTCCTCCTCGACGACGACGCTCTGGCAGCCGAACTCGTGGAGCACCTGCCGACAGACACCGCACGGGAAGCAGGGGGAGGCCTTGAGCCCCACGACGGCCGCCTTGACGACGACCCGGTCGTCGGTGCGCGTCGTTCCGTTCTCGCCGACCTCGCCGCGGCTCGCCGCGATCATGCGGGTCGCGGCCGTGCGCTCGGCGCAGATCGTGAGGCCGTAGCTCGCGTTCTCGACGTTGCAGCCCGTGACGACCTCGCCGTTCGCGAGCAGCAGGGCGGCACCGACGGGGAACGCGCTGTAGGGGACGTAGGCCCGGCCCGCGGCCTCGCGCGCGAGATCCAACAGGTGGGCGTCGTCGGGGACCTGCGGTGGACTCGTGGTGGGAGTCGTCATCGTCGCCACTCTTCCCGCCGTCGCCGACCTCGCCGACGGCCTCGTCGTCTGCGCCGACGCGTCATGACGTCGGTCGTGGTGGGCATCCTGCCAGGCGGCACATATGTAAGCAAGAGGGTTGACAAAGGTTCTCCGGGATCGGGAGGATGCCGGTGTCGGCGACACCGGACCGGTCCGCGACACCCCTGCCGCACCACGGCCACCCCGCTGCGGGTCGGCCGAGTGCGAGGACCACCGCAGGCCCCCGCGACACCGACGCACACGACCGCACCGCACGACACCACCACTCGACGAGGAGAGGGACGAAACCGTGGCCGAGAAGTTCGACGCCGTCGATGTCATCCGTACGAAGAGGGACTCGCAGCGTCTGTCCGACGCGCAGATCGACTGGGTCGTCGACGCCTACACCCGTGGCGTCGTCGCCGACGAGCAGATGGCGGCCCTCGCCATGGCGATCTTCCTCAACGGCATGGACCGCGAGGAGATCGCCCGCTGGACGGCCGCGATGATCGAGTCCGGCGAGCGGATGAGTTTCTCCCAGCTCTCGCGGGTCACGACCGACAAGCACTCCACCGGCGGTGTCGGTGACAAGATCACCCTGCCGCTGGCCCCGCTCGTCGCCTCCTTCGGCGTCGCGGTGCCCCAGCTGTCCGGCCGCGGTCTCGGCCACACCGGTGGCACCCTCGACAAGCTCGAGGCGATCCCGGGATGGCAGGCCTCCCTCGAGAACGCCCGCATGATGGAGATCCTCGACGAGGTCGGCGCCGTCATCTGCGCCGCGGGCTCGGGCCTCGCGCCCGCCGACAAGAAGCTCTACGCCCTCCGCGACATCACGAGCACCGTCGACTGCATCCCCCTCATCGCGAGTTCGATCATGAGCAAGAAGATCGCCGAGGGCACCGGCGCGCTCGTCCTCGACGTCAAGGTCGGCTCCG
Organism: Mobilicoccus sp.; assembly: GCF_032060985.1. Taxonomy (NCBI): domain Bacteria; kingdom Bacillati; phylum Actinomycetota; class Actinomycetes; order Micrococcales; family Dermatophilaceae; genus Mobilicoccus; species Mobilicoccus sp. Next base: position 150,632 of record NZ_DAMBGD010000002.1, on the reverse strand, counting down.
GCGCCTTCATGAAGACGCAGGACGACGCCCGTGAACTGGCCCGCACGATGGTCGACCTCGGGACCGACGCCGGCGTGCGCACGGTCGCGCTCCTCACCGACATGTCGCGTCCGCTCGGCCGCACCGTCGGCAATGCGCTCGAGGTCCGCGAGTCCGTCGAGGTGCTCGCCGGCGGCGGACCGGCCGACGTCGTCGACCTCACGGTCGCCCTCGCGAGCGAGATGCTCCACCTCGCCGACGTCGAGGTCACCGAGGACGACCTGCGCGGCGCGCTCGCCGACGGCCGCGCGATGGACACGTGGAAGGCGATGATCCGCGCCCAGGGCGGCGAGCCCGACGCGCCGCTGCCGACCGCGGCCCACACCCACGACGTCGTCGCCGAGCACGACGGCGTCCTCACCGAGCTCGACGCCCTCGCCGTCGGTGTCGCCAGCTGGCGCCTCGGTGCCGGGCGCGCCCGCAAGGAGGACCCGGTGCAGGCCGGTGCGGGCATCGAGATCCACGTCGAGCCGGGGCGGCGCGTCACCGCCGGCAGCCCGCTCATGACCCTGCACACCGACATCCCCGAGTTGTTCGAGCGGTCCTTGGAGTCCCTCGACGGCGGCTACACGATCGACCCCGATGCCGCCGAGGGCACCGGAGCCCGTGGCGACGTCGTCCTCGAACGTCTCGGCTGACCGAGCGCAGGATCGCAGTCGAGGATGTGATGAGGCGGTCGCCATGACGACCACCCGACCGCATCCTCGGCTGCGATCTCACCCCCCTCGCTCCCCCACCCCCGCCCTCACGGCTCAGCGCCCCCATCGACAGGAGACCCCGTGTCCACGCAGCCCACGCGCGAGAGCATCGCGCGCCTCATCGACCACACGCTCCTCAAGCCCGAGGCCACGCCCGAGCAGGTCGCGGCGCTCGCCGCCGAGGCCGGCGAACTCGGGACGTTCTCGATCTGCGTCTCACCGAGCCTGCTGCCGGTCAGCGTGCCCGCGGGCGTCAAGGTCGCGACCGTGTGCGGATTCCCCTCCGGCGCCCACAAGCCCGAGGTCAAGGCCGCCGAGGCCGCCCGCTCGGTTCGCGACGGCGCCGACGAGGTCGACATGGTCATCGACCTCGCCCAGGCCCTCACCGGACGCTTCGAGGCGGTCGAAGCCGAGATCCGCGCGGTCCGCGAGGCCTGCCCCACCGACGGGGAACACCCCGTCCTGCTCAAGGTCATCATCGAGTCCGCCGCGCTCACCGACGAGCAGATCGTCGGCTGCTGCGAGGCGGCAGAGCGGGCCGGGGCCGACTTCGTCAAGACCTCGACGGGCTTCCACCCCGCGGGCGGCGCGAGCGTCGAGGCCGTCGCCCTCATGCGTCGGACCGTCGGCGACCGGCTGGGGGTCAAGGCGAGCGGCGGCATCCGCACGACCGAGGCGGCCCTGGCGATGGTCGAGGCGGGCGCGTCCCGCCTCGGGCTCTCGGGCTCGAAGGCCGTCCTCGACGGTCTGGGCGACTGACGCCGGGGGCGCGGCGCGCGGCCGGTTTCGGTCGTCCATGCCGAGGGCCGACGCCGCGCCCCCGCCGGAGACGTCACCGCCTGGGCCGGGCGAGGATCACGCCGTCGGCCGGCACGGCGGGCGATGAGGCACCAGGCGTCGCGGCGGGGCGCGCGGTCGGGCCTGCCCGACACCTCGCCCGAGGAGAGATCACCCGCAAGGAGGCGCGAGCGACAGTGGCCGGGAGACCGGCCGCCGAGAGATGACGGCCCGGCAAGTCGGGCCGACGTGACGGACGACGTGACCGAGGAGACGGAGTTGAGCATGAGCGGATCGACCATCGAGGATCTCGTCCGCGCCGCGCAGGCGTGGGCGGAGCACGACCCGGACGAGACGACGGCGAGGCGACTGCGAGCCCTCGCCGACGGCGCCCTGGAGGGGAACGAGGCGGCCGCCGCCGACCTCGCGTCCCGCTTCGCCGGGCCCTTGCAGTTCGGTACCGCCGGCCTCCGCGGGGCCGTGGGCGCCGGGGAGTCGCGGATGAACGTCGCGGTCGTCACGCGGGCCACGGCCGGACTGGCGGCCTGGCTGACGGAGACGGTCGGCGCGGGCCCGCGCGTCGTTCTCGGCTGCGACGCCCGGCACGGGTCGAGCGACTTCCTGCGGGCCGCGGCCGAGGTCGTCTCCGCGGCGGGCGGCACCGCCCTCGTGCTCCCCGAGAAGCTGCCGACGCCGGTCACGGCGTTCGCGGTGCGACATCTGAACGCCGACGCCGGAGTGCAGGTCACGGCCTCGCACAACCCGCCCGCGGACAACGGGTACAAGGTCTACCTCGGCGGACGCGCGGCCTCCGGCGAGGGGTGCGGCGTCCAGATCGTCCCGCCGGCCGACGCCGGCATCGCGGACGCCATCGCCGCCGCGCCCCCCGCCGACGAGGTGCCCCGCGACCGCGAGCGCATCGAATCCCTCGGGCCGGAACTCCTCGAGGCCTACCTCGACCGTGTCGGCTCCCTCGGGCGCGTGGAGGCGCCCGGCGGCCCCGCAGCGGGAGCGACCCCGGACGGGGACGCCGCGCCGACCGCACCGGGCAGCATCCGGATCGTCCTCACCCCCATGCACGGCGTCGGCGGCGAGACCGCGGTCGAGGCGTTGCGGCGGGCCGGGTTCGGGGACGTCCACGTCGTGGCCCAGCAGGCCGATCCCGACCCGGACTTCCCCACCGTGAGCTTTCCCAACCCCGAGGAGCCGGGGGCCATCGACCTCGCTCTCGAGCTCGCCCGTGAGGTCGAGGCGGACGTCGTCATCGCGCTCGACCCGGATGCCGACCGGTGCTCCGTGGGCACCCGCGGACGCGACGGCGCCTGGCGCCAGCTCACCGGCGACGAGATCGGCGCGCTCCTCGGCGAACAGGCCGCCGCCGACGCCACCCGCGAGGGCGACACCCTGGCCTGCTCGATCGTCTCGGGGCGGCTGCTCGGGCGGATCGCCGAGGCGCACGGCCTGCGCTGGGCGCAGACCCTCACCGGGTTCAAGTGGATCGCCCGCACGCCCGACCTGCGCTTCGGCTACGAGGAGGCGATCGGCTACTGCACGGATCCCGAGGCCGTCCGCGACAAGGACGGCATCAGCGCCGCGGTCCGCGTCGCCCGTCTCGTCGCCGATCTCGCCGCCGACGGCCGCACGCTCGCCGACGCCCTCGACGACCTCGCCCGGGCCCACGGCCTGCACGCGACCGCCCCGCTGTCGTTCCGCGTCGCCGACCTCTCGCTCATCGCCGACGCGATGGCCCGCCTGCGCGCCACGCCCCCGACGGTCCTCGCGGGATCGCCGGTCGTCGAGTTCGCCGACCTCGCCGACGGATACGGCGACGTCGGCCGCACCGACGGCCTGCTCTTCCGCACCGAGGACGACGACCGCGTCATCGTCCGCCCGTCCGGCACCGAGCCCAAGCTCAAGTGCTACCTCGAGGTCGTCATGCCCGTCGCCGAGGGCGAGGACGTCCCCCACCGGGCCGCACGCGAGCGGCTGGTCCGTCTGTCCGAGGACGTCCGGCACGCCGTCGGCCTCTGAGGGCCGCGGTCCCCGTCACCCGTACTCCGGGGCACCCCACGCCGCGACCCACCGCCCGATCGGACGGTGGGTCGCGGCACACCGCTCAGGGGGCGGGGATGAGGTCGAGCTGCTGGAGGATGACGCCCTCCCGCAGGGCCCAGGGGCAGACGACGAGTTCCTCGATGTCCAAGAGGTCCATCACCGCCTCGACGACCATCGCGCCGCCGAGCACCTGACGGGAGCGGGTGATCGAGACGCCCGGCAGGTCGGCGCGCTTCGCCTGCGGCATCGCGGCGAGCTGCGGCAGCGCCTCCTTGAGGGAGTCGCGGGTGAGGACGCGCCTCGTGTAGATGCCCTCGACGCTGGGCGCGGCGCCGGTGAGGCGGGCGAGGGAGCGGATGGTCTTGCTCGTGCCGACGTAGAGGTCGGGGGCGCCGACCTTGTTGAGGTCGCGGACGACGCGCGCGATCTCGGTGCGAACGAGCTTGCGGACCTTCTTGATCTGCGCGGGCTTGGGCGGGTCCCCGGGCAGGTGTTCGCGGGTGAGACGGCCGGCGCCGAGCGGCAGGGAGAGTGCGACGTCGGGGTCCTCGTCGATGCCGGAGGCGAGTTCGAGGGAGCCGCCGCCGATGTCGACGAGGAAGATGCGTCCCGCCGACCAGCCGTGCCAGCGGCGGGCGGCGAGGAACGTGAGTCGGGACTCGTCGGCCCCGGCGAGCACCTTGAGTTCGACGCCGGTCTCGGCGCGGATGCGGTCGAGGATCTCGTCGCCGTTCGGCGATTCCCGGATCGCGCTCGTCGCGAACCCCATGAGCGACTCGACCCCGTAGTCGTCGGCGACCTCGAGGCAGTCGCGCACGAACCCGAGCAGGCGATCGACGCCCTCGCCGTTGATGACGCCGTGCTCGTCCATGTAGTCGAACAGCCGCAGATCCACCTTGTGCTTGCTCGCGGGGATGGGATGCGCGCCCCAGAACGCGTCGACGACGAGCAGGTGGACGGTGTTCGATCCGACGTCGATGACTCCCATGCGCATGGACGGAAACCTACCGCGCGCGCTCCGCGGTCCGGCGCCCGCGTGCTGGTCAGAGCCCGGCGGCCGCCCTGCGCGGGTCCTCCCACTCGCGTGGGCCCCGAGCCGTGTCCACCGACACTCGCCGGGGACCCACCATGCCCCCGTGCCGCCAAGAGGTGGGCGGATACCCTGGCGCGATGACCGCACGAGGTTCACAGCCGTCCCCGGCGCCGGGGCTCGCGCGCGAGGTCGGCGAGCCGGCGTCCCGGACGTGGGTGGAGTTCGACGACCCGGCGGAGGAGGGGCGTCGGTTGCGGTGCGACCTCACGTGGCTGACGTCGGACTACCGCTGCATCTTCGGCGCGGGCTGCTCCGGCATCGACGCCGACCGCCCGGACGACGGGTGCTGCGTCCTCGGCGCGCACTTCACCGACGACGAGGACCGCGACCGCGTCGAGGCCGTCGTGCGTGATCTCGGGGACGAGGAGTGGGAGCTGCGCGAGGACGCCCTCGCCGACGGGTGGACCGAGACCGAGGACGGCGCGCTCAAGACGCGCGTCGTCGACGGCGCCTGCATCCTGCTCAACGGGCCCGGCGCGCCCATGGGCGCGGGATGCGCGCTGCACCAGTACGCGGTGGCGCGGGGCCTGGAGCCGCACACGGTCAAGCCCGACGTCTGCTGGCAGTTGCCGCTGCGCCGCACCTACCGGACGGTGACGCAGCCCGACGAGACCGAGTACCTCGAGGTCTCGATCGGTGAATACACCCGCGGCGGCTGGGGGCCGGGCGGCCACGACCTCGACTGGTACTGCACCTCCTCCCCCCTCGCGCACTCCGGGGACGCGCCCCTGTTCCGCACGAGCGAGGCCGAGCTCGTCGAACTCATGGGGCGGGAGGCGTACGAGGTGCTCGTCCCGCTCGCCGAGGCGCACCTCGCCGGGGTCGCCGCGCTGCACCGGGTGCCCGAGGGGGCACGGCTCCTGCCGTTGATCGTCCACCCCGCCACGGTCGCGGCGCGGGCCGAGGGACGACGATCGTGAGGGGGGTCGGAGTCCTTCGGGGTCGGCCGTGGTGACGCCGCCCGTGTCGTGGCGGCGGCCGCGGCATCGGGCAGTCCGCGGCATGGGAGGGGTCGTCAGTCGTGAAGGGGCCGGTGTCGTGAAGGGGCCGGTGTCGTGAAGGGGTCGGTGTCGTGAAGCACGGAGAACACCTGCCCGCGACGGGCGCGACGCCGAGCCCGAACATCTGGCATCACGCCGACACGTATGAGGTGGAGAACCGCGCCGTCGATCGTCGGGGTCTCATCCCGGCCGCGATGGCCCGCCTCGTCGCCGAGCACGGCGGCACGTGGGGTCATGTCCTCGACATCGGCTGCGGCACGGGGTTCCACCTGCCGCTCTGGGCGGAGCGGGCGAGGCGCGTCACGGGCATCGAGCCGCATCCGCCGCTGGTCGAGCAGGCCCGGTCGCGCCTCGCGTCCCTCGACCCGGCGCTCGCGGGGAGGATCGAGGTGAGGCCGGGAACGGCGCAGGACCTGCCGGTGGCGGACCACTCGATCGACGTCGCGCATGCCCGGTGGGCCTACTTCTTCGGGCCGGGTTGCGAGCCGGGTCTCGCCGAGCTCGACCGTGTGATGGCCCCCGGAGGCGTCGCGTTCGTCATCGACAACGACGCGTCGAGCTCGACGTTCGGCTCGTGGTTCCGACGGGCCTTCCCCGAGTACGATCCCGCCGCCATCGCGCGCTTCTGGCGGAGGTCCGGCTGGACGCGCGAGCCGCTCCTCGTCGCGTGGGAGACCGACACACGCGAGGACTTCGAGGCCATCGTCCGGATCGAGTTCACTCCCGGCCTCGCCGACGCGATCCTCGCCGAACACCCCGGCACGACCGTCGACTACGCGGTCGACCTCTGGTGGCGCACCTTCTGACCGGGTCGCCGCACCCACCCGCACTGGAGTCGACCGACCGGCCACTCGCCCATGAGGTCACGGCTGCCCGCTCCGCAGCGGGGGTAAGTGGCAACATCGACGGACTCGATCGGGAGCGCGACAGCGGGAAACGTCTGTCACCTGCGGTGATGCGGGGAGGGTGGGCGGCGGGCGAGCCTCGACTCCGCTGATATCATCACATGCCGCCCGCACGACCCCGCGCCGTCGAGGCACCCCGGGTGAGGCGCGCGTGAACGACGGCGCCACCGGCGACGTCCCCTCCTGGATCGCAGGCAAGGAAGCAGGTTCGCGGCTGCCATGGCGATCTCCTGGCCACATCCTCGGCTGCATCCCTGGCCCACCCCGCCGCCCGTGCACGGACGTCGCCGAGCGGCCGTCCCGCCGGTACCGTCCTCGCGCCGTGCCAAGGCATGTCGGGGGCGGCGCCTAGGGTGCCGGCCATGACGACGAGCACCTCCTCCCGCCGCAAGAACGGCCGCCCTGCGCAGACGGGGCATCGCTGCACCGAGTGCGGGTGGACCTCGGTCAAGTGGGTCGGCCGGTGCGGCGGCTGTGGGGCCTGGGGCACGGTCGTCGAGCTCGACGGTGCGCCGGCCGGGCGCACGCGGCCCGCGGGCTCGGTCGCCCGGCCGGCGCAACCGATCGGCACGGTCGACGCGACGGCCGCCGAGGCGGCGAGCACCGGTGTCGGGGAGTTCGACCGCGTCCTCGGCGGCGGACTCGTCAAGGGAGCGGTCGCGCTGGTGACGGGCGAACCGGGAATCGGCAAGTCGACCCTCCTCCTCGACGTGGCCGCGCGCACGGCCCGGCTGGGGCGCCGGGTCCTCTACGTCACCGGCGAGGAGTCCGCCGCTCAGGTGCGGCTGCGGGCCGAGCGCATCGGCGCCGTGGCCGACGGGCTGTACCTCGCGGCGGAGTCCGACCTCGGTACCGTCCTCGCCCAGATCGAGCGGGTCTCCCCCGACCTGTTCGTCCTCGACTCCGTCCAGACGATCTCGTCGGCCGAGGTCGACGGCGCGGCCGGCAACGTCTCGCAGGTGCGGGAGGTCGCGGCCGCGGTCATCGGCGTGGCCAAGGAGCGCGACATGTCGACCTTGCTCGTCGGTCACGTCACCAAGGACGGCGGCATCGCCGGGCCGCGGGTGCTCGAACACCTCGTCGACGTCGTCATCGGCTTCGAGGGCGACAGACACACCCGGCTGCGGCTGGTCCGCGCCGTCAAGAACCGATACGGCCCCACCGACGAGGTGGGGTGCTTCGACCTCGGCGAACACGGCATCCTCGGGCTCGCCGACCCGAGCGGTCTGTTCCTCTCCAGCCGTGACATGGAGGTCCCCGGCACCAGTGTCACCCTCACCCTCGAGGGACGCCGCCCCCTCGTGTGCGAGGTCCAGTCGCTCATGACCCGCGCCTCGGCCGGGTCGCCCAGGCGCACGACGAGCGGGCTCGACCATTCCCGCATCGCGATGGTCCTCGCCGTGCTCGAGAAGCACGTGCGCATGCCGGTCGGCGAATGCGACTGCTACGTCTCCACCGTCGGCGGAGTCAAACTGTCCGAGCCTGCGAGCGACCTCGCCGCCGCCCTCGCGATGGCCAGTTCCCTCGCCGATCGGCCGCTGCCGCGCGGCACCGTCGTCATCGGCGAGGTCGGGCTGGCGGGCGAACTGCGCCCCACCGCCGGCGTCGCGCGCCGCCTCGCGGAGGCCGGGCGGCTCGGGTTCACCCGGGCCGTCGTCCCGGCGGGGTCGGTCGAGGCCGGGGACATGCCGCGCGGTCTGCAGGTCCACCAGGTGGCACGGCTCGCTGAGGCGGTGCGCGGCCTCATCGGATCCGACCGGTAGACTCCCGAATACGCCCTGCTCAGGCCACCCGTCGTCCACCTCGTCGTCGGTACCCGCCGTCGATGACCGTCGGCGACACGTGCGAACCGTCCCTCGACGAGCTGTCGGTGAGACGTCGGACGGTCAGTCCCTGGCCGAGCGGACCATGCAGGAACCACGCGGGCCGCCCGGCACGCGGCCCCGCCCGGGAGGAGAGCTCGTGGCCGACATCGACGAGGAGCTGCGTCAGGCCCTCGCTGCCGTGGCCCCCGGAACCGAGCTTCGCGACGGCATCGAACGCATCCTCCGTGGCCGCACCGGCGCTCTCATCGTCCTCGGTCACGACAAGGTCATCGAGAGCATCGCCACCGGCGGGTTCCCGCTCGACATCGAGTTCTCCGCCACCCGCCTGCGCGAACTCGCCAAGATGGACGGTGCCGTCGTCGTCGACAAGGACGTCACCCGCATCCTCCGCGCCGCCACGCAGCTCCTGCCCGACGCCTCCATCGAGACGAGCGAGTCGGGCACCCGCCACCGCACCGCCGAACGGGTGTCGACGCAGTCGGGTTTCCCCGTCGTCTCGGTGAGCCAGTCGATGCAGATCGCGGCGCTCTACCTCAACGGCCGACGCCACGTGCTCGAGAACGCGGCCACGATCATCAGCAAGGGCAACCAGGCGCTGCAGACCCTCGAGCGGTACAAGAACCGCCTCGACGAGGTCATGGGCACCCTCTCGGCCCTGGAGGTCGAGGACCTCGTGACGATCCGCGACGTCGCCGCCGTGCTCCAGCGCCTCGAGATGGTGCAGCGCATCCGCGACGAGATCTCGGGGTACGTCGTCGAACTCGGCACCGACGGACGGCTCCTCAGCCTCCAGCTCGCGGAGCTGACCAGTGACATCGACCAGGATCGCGATCTCGTCATCCGGGACTACCTCAGCCCGATGTTCGACCGCACCCGTGAGGACGTCATCGGTGCGCTCGAATCGCTCGCGCAGTCCGCGCTCATCGACCTCTCCTCCTCCAGCGCCGCCCTCGGGTACTCGACGCTGCCCGAGACGCTCGACGAATCCATCAGTCCGCACGGCTACCGGCTGCTCTCCAAGATCCCCCGCCTGCCGGGCATCATCGTCGAACGCCTCGTCGAGCACTTCGGTGGTCTCCAACGCCTCCTCGCCGCCAACCTCGATGAGCTGCAGCGCGTGGACGGCGTCGGTGAAGGCCGCGCCCGGGCCGTCCGGGACGGCCTGTCCCGACTCGCCGAGTCGAGCATCCTCGAACGCTACGTGTGAGCCGGGCGCGGTGCCGCCGGCGCGATCCGCGTCGTCCCCTGGGCACCCCGGGCTCGCCCCATCCGTCACCTGACGGCGGGCTGCCCGGCTCGACACCTCGGTGCGGTCTCGAACCTGGCAGACTCCCCCGTCGTGACCGACGTGCCGCCCCGTGACCTCGCGCTCCTCCACGAGCGGATCCTCGCGTGGTTCGACGAGGCGGGCCGTGACCTGCCGTGGCGGCGGGCGGAGACGACGCCCTGGGGGGTGTTCGTCTCCGAGGTCATGAGCCAGCAGACCCCGGTCGCGCGGGTCGCGCCCGCCTGGGAGGCGTGGCTGGCACGGTGGCCCACCCCCGCCGAGCTCGCGGCCGACGCGCCGGGTGAGGCGGTGCGGATGTGGAACCGGCTCGGCTATCCCCGACGTGCGCTACGCCTGCACGAGGCCGCCTGCGTGATGGTCGAGCGCCACGCCGGTGAGGTTCCCGACGACGAGGCCGCGTTGCTCGCCCTCCCCGGAGTCGGGGCGTACACGGCCGCCGCCGTCGCCGCGTTCGCCCACGGTCGGCGCGCGACCGTCGTCGACACGAACGTCCGACGGGTGCAGGCCCGTCTGGTCACGGGGGCCGCCCTCCCCGCCCCGGCGTTGACCCGGGCCGAGTCCCGACTGGCCACACAGTTGTTGCCCGACGACGATGCCGACGCCGCCCGGTGGAACGTCGCCGTCATGGAGCTCGGGGCCCTCGTGTGCACGGCGCGCACCCCACGGTGTGAGGAATGCCCGGTCGCGGACCGATGCGTGTGGCGGCTCGCCGGCTCGCCCGTCTACGAGGGTCCGGCCCGCCGGAGCCAGTCGTGGGAGGGCACCGACCGTCAGATCCGCGGCCGGATCCTCGCCCTCCTGCGGCAGACGCGCGACCCGCTCACCGGCGACGACCTCCACGCCGCCTGGCCCCTCGACGACGCCCGGCGTGAACGCTGCCTCCTCGGGCTCCTCGAGGATGGGCTGGTCGAGGCGCTGGACGGCGAGCGCTTCACCCTGCCTCGCTAGGGCGCGTCTCACGGGGGCGGCATCTCGCCGTCGCGGGCGGGCACCGTGACGAGCGCCATTCGGACTCCCGTTCAGAACGCTCCACCAGAGGACGACAGGAGCTGGTGCCCGGTCGACTTTCCCCAGGACCGGATCCCAGCCCGAAAGGTCTCGACATGTCTCGTCGATTCACCACTGCCGTCGCCGTCGCCCTCGCCGCGACGACGATCGGCGCCGGCGTCCCTGCTGCCTCCGCCGCTCCCGCCTCCGCCGACGTCGTCGTCACGACGCACCTCCGGCTCGACCGCCAGGCGGCCGCCGCCCGGGCGCTGGCCCAGGCCACCGAGCGCGCAGTCCTGCTGCGTGCCACCGCGAACCGCCTCGCCGCCGAGGCGGCCAAGACCGACGCGGAGGCCCTCCGCTCGGCCCGCATCCAGGCCTACACCACGATGCAGACCGCCCGCACGTCCGCCGCCGGCGCACGCAGTGCCGCCACGTCCGCGGCGAAGGTCGTCACCCAGCGCGCCGCCGCCGTCGACGCTGCGACGACCGCGGTCACCCAGGCCGAGGCCAAGGCGACCGCCGCGAGCCGGGCGGCCGCTGCGGCACCCCAGGACGTGGCCCTCGCTCAGGCCGCCGTCGATGCCAAGGGCGATCTCACCGCCGCGCAGACGGCGCTGTCGACCGCCATGACGGCCCTCTCGCAGGCCAAGCAGGCGGCGGGCACCGCACAGGTCGGGGCCCTGGGCGCTCTGGTCGCGCTGCAGAACGCCACGACCGCCTACGGCACCGCGAACAAGGCATGGGTCGCGGCGGTGCGGGACGACCAGCGCGCCGCCGTCGCGGCCAAGGTCGCCGACCGCGCCGAGGCGCTCGTGTCCAGGCTGTCCACGCGGGGCTGACGCACCGGGTCTCTCCCCGACGGGCCGAGGATGCAGGTGAGGACGTGGCGACGTGGTCGTCATGGCAGCCCCCTCACCGCATCCTCGGCTGCGATCGTGGGCGGGCGACGAACCTCGGGGCGATGAGGGCGGGCCGCGCGGAGGCGGGGGTGATCGAGCGAGGCACCCGCGGGGCACGACACCGGTCGTCTGCGTCCTCCGCATCCCCAGGGTGCTCTAACGTTGTCGCTCGTGTCCCCCGTGCCCGCCCTCGCGACCGGACCGGGGCGTACCGCTCGCCGCGCCGTCACCGGCGGACCGGTCAGGGCATGTCTCGCTCTCGCCGTCGCCGGGTTCCGACGCACGACGTCCTACCGCCTCGCCGCCCTCGCCGGGATCGTCGCGAACCTCACCTTCGGCTACCTGCGCGGTGCGGTCCTCCTCGCGATCGCGGGCGCGAGCGCCGTCGCGAGCAGCGGATACGCGGCGAGCAGCCTCATGACGTACAACTGGCTCACCCAGGCGGCGATCGGGCCGCTCGCGCTCTGGGGCACGGCCGAACTCAGCGAGCGCGTGCGGACCGGTGACGTCGCCGTCGACCTCGCGCGACCCCTCGGACTGCTTCCCACCTACCTCGCCCAGGACCTCGGTCGGGCGGGCGCGGTGGCCCTCCTCCGGGGCCTCCCCACCCTGCTCGTCGGCGGTCTCACCGTCGGGATCGTCCTGCCTCTCACCCCCGGCCCCTGGGTGCTGGGCGCGGTCTCGATCGTGCTCGGCCTCGTCCTGTCCTTCCTCGCCCGGTTCCTCCTCCAACTGACCTCGTTCTGGATCGTCGAGACCCGCGGCCTGCAGACCCTCTACATGGTCGCCTCGGGGTTCTTCACCGGGCTCGTGTTCCCGCTCGCGCTCATGCCGTCGTGGCTGCAGACGATGGCGCGGAGCACCCCTTTCCCGGCCATGCTGCAGGACCCCGTCGACGTCCTGTCGGCGCGGGCCACCGGGGTCGCGGCGTGGGAACTCGTCGGCACGCAGGTGCTGTGGGTGCTCGCCCTCACCGTCCTCGCCAGGGTCGTCCTCGCCGCCGGCACACGGCGACTCGTCGTCCAGGGCGGTTGAGATGTCCGCCGTGTCCACCGCGTCGCTGCGCGCCTACCGCGTGCTCATCGGGTCGCGGCTGCGCAGCCAGCAGGTCTACACGACCTCGTTCGCGCTCGACGTGGTCGGGTCGGTCCTCACCGGCCTCGTCGAGTTCGGGGAGGTGTGGATCGTCTTCCACAACGTGCGCTCCCTCGGGGGTCTCTCATTCGGGCAGATCTGTCTGCTCTTCGGGATCGCCCACGTCGGGTTCGCCTTCTCGCAGGTGATGTTCGGTCACGTCGACCGCATCCCCCGGTACCTGCGCGCCGGCACCCTCGAGGCGTTCTACCTGCGGCCGTTGTCCCTGCTCGGGCAGCTCATCACCAGCGAGATCGCCCTGAGGCGCCTCGGGTGGGCCGCGCTCTCGGTCGTCGTCCTCTCCTGGGCGCTCACCGCGGTCGACCTCGTCTGGACGCCGGCGAAGGTCGTCCTGCTCGTCCTCTCGCTGCTCTCCTCGACCGCCCTGTTCGCGGCCTTGTTCGTCGCGGCGGCGGGACTGCAGTTCTTCCTCGTCGACGGCGAGGAGATGACGAACGCGTTCACCTACGGCGGCCGGTACGCCTCGCAGCAACCCGCCTCGATCTTCTCCCCGGGTCTCATCGCGGCGTTCGTGCTGGCCGTCCCCGTCGCGTTCACGGGGTATGTCCCGACGCTCGGACTCCTCGACCTGCCCGCCCCGCCCGCGCTGCCCTGGCTCGGCCCGCAGGCGGCATGGTGGTGCCCACTCGTCGCGGCGTGGACATGGCTCGTCGCCCTCGCCTGTTGGCGCGTCGGCACCCGGCACTACCAAGGAGGCGGCGGATGAGCGCCGGTCGACCGCTCGCGATCGAGACCCGTTCCCTCACGAGGGAGTTCCGGGTGCGGGCTCCCGGACGTCGCTTCGGGCGGACGACGGTGACCGCCCTCGCCGATCTCACGATCGCCGTCGAGGCCGGGGAGTCCGTCGGGTACATCGGCGCGAACGGTGCGGGCAAGTCGACGACGATCAAGATGCTCACCGGCATCCTCACGCCGACCCGCGGCCAGGTGCGCACCTGCGGCCTGGACCCCACGCGGCAGCGCCGCGACCTCGCGCGGCGCGTGGGCGTCGTGTTCGGCCAGCGCAGTCAGCTGTGGTGGGACCTGCCCCTACGCGACACCTACCCGATCCTCGCGGCGATCCACGGGATGACGCCCGCGCAGGAGCGCCGCCGCACGGCCGAGCTCGTCGAGGCGCTCGACCTCGGGGCGTTCCTCGACACGCCGGTACGGCAGCTCTCCCTCGGGCAGCGGATGCGGGGCGAACTCACCGCCGCACTCCTGCATTCCCCCGAGCTCGTCGTGCTCGACGAGCCGACGATCGGTCTCGACGTGTTGAGCAAGGCCCAGTTGCGCGAGTTCCTCCGTGGCGAGCGGGCCCGCCGCGGAACGACGTTGCTGCTCACGACCCACGACATGAGCGACATCGAGCACCTCTGCGACCGGGTGCTGCTCGTCGATCGGGGGCGTCTCGTCCACGACGGCGATCTGCCCTCCCTCGCGCGCACGGTCGGTGCCAAGCGGGTCCTCGTCGTCGACCTCACCACGCCCCACCCCGCGCTCCCCACGCTCACGGACGTCAGTGGGGCGCCGCTGTCCGTCGCGCACGTCGGTGTCCAGGGCGAGGGCCTGCGTCACCGGTTCGCCTTCGACCCGACCCGCACCTCGGCCGCCGCCGTTCTCGCCGCGGTCTCCACCCACGCCGACGTCCGGGATCTCGCGATCGAGGAACCCGACATCGAGGACGTCGTCCGCCGCGTCTACGGCGCCGCGAACCGGTCCTGAGGACGGCGGCGTGACGTCGGCGCCCCCGGTCGTGAGGGCACCCGCGTCACCGTCATCGTGACGCCGCGTCCCGTTCGTGAGGACGTCACGTCGGCCTGACGCCTCCGCGCCTCGTCGCTGTCACCGGATCGCCCACCGGCGCGGGCGAGCGCGTCATCACTCCTCGTGGACGACGCGGACGCGGCGGGGTGGGGTGAAGGAGTGGAGGGCGACGAGGTCGGGCATGTCGGCGACGCCGGGGCCGCCCGCTTCGAGCCAGGAGGCCACGGCGTCGAGGACGTCGGGGTCGTGGGTCTCGCGCAGCCAGCCGGGTCGCCCGCCCGCGCGGCGACCCTGCGGCGAGGGACGGACGACGGTGACGCTGTCGCCCTCGCAGACGTCGAAACACTCGACGGCCTGGGTGCGCACCCCGGTCCGATCGCCGAGACCGCACAACGGCACCCGGCCGACGACCTCACGCCCGTCGCCGGCCCAACACTCCTGGCACACCGCCACACTCGCGCGGGCAGCGCCACCCGGGCTCCCCGCCGGTGCGCCACCCGAGACACCCGTGCGGCGCCGGCTCACAGGATCCTCAGCATCCGGGTGTTCCCGAGGGTGTTGGGCTTGACGCGTTCGAGGTCGAGGAACTCGGCGACACCCTCGTCGTAGCTGCGCAGGAGCTCGGCGTAGACCTGGGGCTCGACGGGGATGCCCTCGATGGCCTCGAAGCCGTGCCGCCCG
Source organism: Mobilicoccus sp. (assembly GCF_032060985.1). Classification (NCBI taxonomy): domain Bacteria; kingdom Bacillati; phylum Actinomycetota; class Actinomycetes; order Micrococcales; family Dermatophilaceae; genus Mobilicoccus; species Mobilicoccus sp. The sequence continues at coordinate 135,479 of NZ_DAMBGD010000002.1, read as the reverse complement.
AAGAACTCCGTCTCGAACGTGAGGCAGAAGACGCGGGCGATGCCGAGTTCGCGGGCGTCGTCGAGGAGGCGGCGCAGGATCGCCGAGCCGGTGCCCGTCCCCAGCTGGTCCTGGCGCACGGTGAGCGTCCGCACCTCGGCGAGGTCCTTCCACATCACATGGAGCGCACCGCAGCCGAGCACCTCGCCCGAGGCGTCACGCACGACCCGGAACTCGGGCACGGTCTCGTAGTAGGCGACCCGTTCCTTGGCGAGCAGGATGCGTCGACCCGCCTGTGGCTCGACGAGGTCACGGATGCCGTCGACGTCCGCGGTCGTGGCGCGGACGACCTCGATGGGCTGACGCGTCACGCGCGGCGGCCCGGGGTGACCGGGAGGGCACGCTTGTGTGCGGTGCGGTGGTACCACCCGGTGATCGTCTCCTCGGCCTCGGCGGGGACGTCCTTGCCCTCGAGGTAGTCGTCGACGTCGGCGTAGGCGACGCCGAGCGCCTGCTCGTCGGGCAAGAGCGGCTTGTCGGTCTCGAGGTCCGCGGTCGGGACCTTCTCGACGACGCCCTCGGGGGCACCCAGGTGCCGGGCGATCTCTCGCACCCGACGCTTGGGCAACCCCGCGAGCGGCGTGAGATCGCACGCGCCGTCACCGAACTTGGTGAAGAACCCGACGACGGCCTCGGCGGCGTGATCGGTGCCGACGACGAGCATCCCGCGGGCGCCGGCGATCGTGTACTGCGTGATCATCCGCTGGCGGGCCTTGACGTTTCCGCGCACGAAGTGGGCCTTCTCCGGCGGGGTCATCCCCGCGGCGAGACACGCGTCCCACATCGCGTCGGTGGCGGGGGCGATGTCGACGGTGAGGGTCTCGTCGGGCCGGATGTAGCCGAGCGCGCGCTGGGCGTCGGCCTCGTCGGCCTGGACGCCGTAGGGCAGGCGCATCGCGACGAACGTCGCGTCACCGCCCTCGTCACGCACCCGCTCGCACGCGAGCTGGCACAGGCGGCCGGCGAGGCTGGAGTCGACACCGCCGGAGATCCCCAGCACGTATCCCTTGACCCTCGTGCGGCGAAGGTAGTCGGCGAGGAAGGCGACGCGGTGCTCGGCCTCGGCGGCGGCGTCGAACGTCGCCGGGTCGATGACCTCGAGTTCGTCGATGATGCGCTGCTGCAGCTCACGGTCCGTCATGCGGGTCAGTCTCCAGCGTGCGGGTCCGGAGTCACAAACCGGGGTCCCAGGACGGGGTGGGACGCCGCCCGGGACACCGCGCCCGACACGGCGTCCGGGACCTCACTCCGACGTGGCGGAAGGCCGACCCCCGAGTGGGGATCGGCCTTCCGTCAGACCTCGGACCTCACGTCTCAGGCGTGGGCCTGACCATCGGACCCGCCGGTCGGCGCCGACGGCGGGGTCGGCGGCACCGAGGGGGTACCGGCCGCGCAGGCCGCACCACCGGGGGTGCCGTGGATGTGCTCGGAAGTGCCGTGGTCACTGCCCTCGGCGTGCTCGGGCAGCGGCGCGTCGCCGAAGTCCTTCTTCGTGCCGGCGAACGTGAGCGTCGCCGCGTCACCCTCACCCTCGACGTCGACGGAGACCAGCTCGCCCGTGCCGAGCTCTCCGTAGAGGATCTTCTCGGACAGCACGTCCTCGATGTCGCGCTGGATGGCACGACGCAGCGGACGCGCACCGAGCACCGGGTCGTACCCGCGCTTGGCCAAGAGCCGCTTGGCCGCGGGCGTGAGCTCGACGCCCATGTCGCGGTCCTTGAGGCGCTCGTCGAGACGGCCGATCATGAGGTCGACGATCTGGACGATCTCGTCCTCCGAGAGCTGCGGGAACACGACGATGTCGTCGACGCGGTTGAGGAACTCGGGGCGGAAGTGCTGCTTGAGCTCGTCCTGCACCTTGTTCTTCATGCGCTCGTAGTTGCCACCCTGGTTGCCGTCGGGGGCGAAGCCGAGTGAGACCGACTTGGAGATGTCCCGGGTGCCGAGGTTCGTCGTCATGATGATGACGGTGTTCTTGAAGTCGACGACGCGACCCTGGGCATCGGTGAGGCGGCCGTCCTCGAGGATCTGCAGGAGGCTGTTGAAGATGTCCGCGTGGGCCTTCTCGACCTCGTCGAACAGCACGACCGAGAACGGCTTGCGACGCACCTTCTCGGTGAGCTGGCCGCCCTCCTCGTACCCGACGTAACCGGGCGGGGAACCGAACAGCCGCGAGACGGTGTGCTTCTCGGCGAACTCGCTCATGTCGAGGGTGATGAGGGAGTCCTCGTCCCCGAACAGGAACTCGGCGAGCGCCTTGGCGAGCTCGGTCTTACCGACACCGGTCGGTCCGGCGAAGATGAACGAGCCACCGGGGCGACGCGGGTCCTTGAGACCCGCGCGGGTGCGACGGATCGCCTGGGAGAGCGCCTTGATCGCGTCGTCGTTGCCGACGATGCGCTTGTGGAGCTCGTCCTCCATGTTGAGCAGGCGGGTCGACTCCTCCTCGGTGAGCTTGAAGACCGGGATGCCGGTCGACGCGGCGAGCACCTCGGCGATGAGTTCCTCGTTCACCTCGGCGACGACGTCCATGTCGCCGGCCTTCCACTCCTTCTCGCGCTTGTTCTTGGCCTCGATGAGCTGCTTCTCGTCGTCACGGAGCTTGGCGGCCTTCTCGAAGTCCTGCCCGTCGATGGCCGCCTCCTTCTCGCGGCGCACGTGGGCGATCTTCTCGTCGAACTCGCGCAGGTCCGGCGGCGCGGTCATGCGCTTGATGCGCAGGCGGGCGCCGGCCTCGTCGATGAGGTCGATGGCCTTGTCGGGCAGGTAGCGGTCGTTGATGTACCGGTCGGCCATGTTGGCGGCGGCGACGAGGGCGCTGTCGGTGATGGACACGCGGTGGTGCGCCTCGTAGCGGTCGCGCAGACCCTTGAGGATCTCGATGGCGTGGCTGAGCGTGGGCTCGGCGACCTGGATGGGCTGGAAGCGACGCTCCAGGGCCGGGTCCTTCTCGATGTGCTTGCGGTACTCGTCCAGCGTGGTGGCGCCGACGGTCTGAAGCTCGCCGCGGGCGAGCATCGGCTTGAGGATGCTCGCGGCGTCGATGGCGCCCTCGGCGGCACCGGCACCGACGAGGGTGTGGATCTCGTCGATGAACAGGATGATGTCGCCGCGGGTGCGGATCTCCTTGAGGACCTTCTTGAGGCGCTCCTCGAAGTCACCGCGGTAGCGCGACCCGGCGACGAGCGCGCCGAGGTCGAGGGTGTAGATGTGCTTGTCCTTGAGGGTCTCGGGGACCTCGCCCTTGACGATGTCCTGCGCGAGGCCCTCGACGACGGCGGTCTTGCCGACGCCGGGCTCGCCGATGAGGATCGGGTTGTTCTTCGTGCGGCGCGACAGCACCTGCATGACCCGCTCGATCTCCTGGCTGCGCCCGATGACCGGGTCGAGCTTGCCCTCGCGGGCGGCCTGGGTGAGGTTGCGCCCGAACTGGTCGAGCACGAGGGACCCGGCGGGGGTGCCCTCGCCGGAGGTCGACTGCCCACCGACGCCCGCGGACGCGGTCTCCTTGCCGCCCTGGTAGCCCGAGAGCAGCTGGATGACCTGCTGGCGCACCTTGTTGAGGTCGGCGCCGAGCTTGACCAGCACCTGGGCGGCGACGCCCTCACCCTCGCGGATGAGGCCGAGCAGGATGTGCTCGGTGCCGATGTAGTTGTGCCCGAGCTGGAGGGCCTCGCGGAGGCTCAGCTCGAGGACCTTCTTGGCCCGCGGCGTGAACGGGATGTGGCCGCTGGAGGCCTGCTGACCCTTGCCGATGATCTCCTCGACCTGTTCGCGCACGGCGTCCAGGGAGATCCCGAGGCTCTCCAGGGCCTTGGCGGCGACACCCTCACCCTCGTGGATGAGGCCGAGCAGGATGTGCTCCGTGCCGATGTAGTTGTGGTTGAGCATGCGCGCTTCCTCCTGCGCAAGCACGACCACGCGGCGGGCTCGGTCGGTGAACCTCTCGAACATGAAAACTCGCTCCTCGCTATCGAGATCACTCGATGCTATCTGTGCTCCTCGCGCATCCTCGACTTGTCATGTGTGCCCGGCGGGGCGGGCGACCATGCACGGAGACGGGATGGTCTCGGGGTCCACAACGTCATGCAGGGCAGGGGTGTTCCCTGGGAGGCGGCGGGTGCTGTCCGCTCACGGCGGACACGGCCTGCCCTGAGCGTGGAGAGGCGGCCGCCGGAACGTCGACGACACCCTGCGGCCCCGTCCGCCACGCCGGCCGTCATGCGGCCGTCGCCCCCTCGGTCTCGGCGTCGAGCTCCCGCGCGTAGCGGGAGGCGAGCGCGGAACAGACCATGAGCTGGAGCTGGTGGAAGATCATCAGCGGCAGGATGACGAGCCCGACCTTCTCGCCCGCGAACAACACGGCCGCCATGGGAAGGCCGGTGGCGAGGGACTTCTTGGTGCCGCAGAACTGGATCGCGATGCGGTCTCCCCGAGAGAAGCGCAGGGCCCGTGCGGTGGCGGCGGTCGCCCACAGGACGACGGCGAGCAGCAGAGCGCTCACGAGCGCGACGATGAGGATCTGCCCGACCGAGACCATCCCCCAGATGCCCTCTCGCATCCCTGCGGAGAAGGCGGAGTAGACGACGAGCACGATGACCCCGCGGTCGACGAACTTCAACCACGCGTTGTTGTTCGCGAGCCACGTGGCGGTGAACGGCCGCGACACCTGCCCCAGCACGAACGGCACGAGGATCTGGACGACGAGATCGAGGATCGAGGAGGTCTCGACATGCAGGCCCCCCGCTCCGCCGGTCATGAGGAGCATGACGAGCAGCGGCGTGACGAGCACGCCGATGAGGTTGGAGAACGACGCACTCACGATGGCCCCGGCGACGTTGCCCTTGGCGATCGAGGTGAACGTGATCGAACTCTGCACCGTCGAGGGCACGAGGCACAGGTAGACCACCCCGAGCGCGAGCGGCGCGGTGAGCACGTGTCGCATCGCGATCCCGAGCAGGAGCCCGAGCATCGGGAACACGACATAGGTGAACGAGAGGATCACCGCGTGGAGCCGCCAGTGGCGGATTCCCGCGAGCGCCTCACGCGGTTCCAGTCGGCCTCCGTACATGAAGAACAGGACGAAGATCGCGACGGTGACGACGCCATCGAGGGCGGGCACCGCGTCCCCGGTCGCCGGGATGACCGCCGCGACGGCCACCGCCGCGAGGATCGCGAGGAGGAATCCGTCGAGACGCACCGGACCGATCTTCATGGCTCCACCCAACCACGCCCCTGAAACTCGCCCGTCCCGGTGCCCCCGGGCGCCCCGGCCCGCCCGGTCCGGCGGGTGTCCCGACGCCGAGGGGACGGGGCACGAACGCCCCGACACCGGCGGGGCCGGCGTCGTGTCAGCGCTGCGGCCTCACGAACGGGAAGGTGAGGACGCCGCGGATGGAGGTGGCGAGCAGGAGCATCGCGAGGCGGTCCACGCCGATGCCGAGACCGCCGGTGGGCGGCATCCCGGTCTCGAGCGCGCGGAGGAAGTTCTCGTCGACCTCCATCGCCTCGGGATCGCCGAGCGCGGCCTTGAGCGACTGCTCGGTGAGACGTCGGCGCTGCTCGATGGGGTCGGTGAGCTCGGAGTACGCGGTCCCCAGTTCCATCCGGTCCACGACGAGGTCCCACCGCTCGACGAGGCCCGGTTCGCTGCGGTGCGGGCCGGTGAGCGGGGAGGTCTCGACGGGGAAGTCGACGTAGAACGTCGGGTGGACGGTGGTGGCCTCGACGAGGTCGGCGTACAGCTCCTCGATGACGGCGCCGGGTCCCATCCCGTCGTGGACGGCGACCTCGTGACGCCGGGCGATCCCGAGCAGCGACTCGAAGTCCATGTCGAGGCTCACCTCCCGCCCCACCGCTCGCGACACGGCCTCGAGCACGGGCACGACGGGCCACGGCGCCGAGACGTCGACGAGTTCGTAGGCGTCGGGGTCGTCGCCCGCGCCGGTGCGCAGGGGCACGAGCGGCGCGCCGTGGATCGCGGTCGCGGCGTCCTTGACGAGGCGCTCGGTGAGCAGGCGCATCGTCGTGTAGTCCCCGAACGGTTCGTAGGCCTCCAACGAGGTGAACTCGGGGTTGTGGGTGGCGTCGGCGCCCTCGTTGCGGAAGTTGCGGCCCAGCTCGAACAGCGGCCCCATGCCGGCGACGACGAGACGCTTGAGGTAGAGCTCGGGCGCGATGCGCAGTGAGAGGTCGACGCCGTAGGCGTTGGAGTGGGTGCGGAACGGGCGTGCCGAGGCCCCGCCGTGGACGGTGTGGAGGATCGGGGTCTCGACCTCGAGGTACCCGGCGTCGTGCAGGGTGCGGCGCAGCGAGGCGACGACCGCGCTCCGCACCCGCAGCATCCGGACGGCCTCGGGGTGGACGAGGAGGTCGGTGGCACGCTGGCGCAGGCGGGTCTCCGGGTCGGTGAACGCCTTGAACGGCACCTGGTGCAGGGACTTGGCGACGATGCGCCACGACGTCGCGAGCACCGAGGGGGTGCCGTTGCGCGAGTGGCCGAGGCCGCCCTCGACGACGAGCAGGTCGCCGCCGTCCGCGGAGGCGGTGAAGACCTCGACGGCCACGTCGCCGGTCAGGGAGCCGCGTTCGAGCACCACCTGGAGGGTGTCCGGGCCGTCGACGAGCTGGGCGAACACGACGCCCCCGTGATTGCGGATCGCGCGGATCCGCCCGCACAGGCGCACCTCGCCGGACCACTCCTGCGGCGGGCGCGACGCCACCGACGCGAGCCCCTCGGCAGGCGCGACACCGACGGCGTAGGGGTCGAGACCGCGGGCACGCAACTGCTCCACGCGCGCGAGGCGAACGAGGGTCTGGTCCCCGCGCCGGGGCCCGAGAGAGGCCGCGTCGATCGTCGGACGCGCCTCGATCTCCCGCACCCGGGCGAGGTGCTCGGGGTCGAGCTGCGGCACCGGCGTGGTCCGCAGGAACGAGGGGAGGAAACCCTCGGCCAGGCCCATCGCGAGCAGCGCCTGGGGCAGCGACAGGCGCGAGTCGAAGCACACGTACCGCGGCACCCAGTGGGGGCGGTACTTCTGGTTGGAGCGGTAGAGCCGCTCGAGCTGGAAGAACCGGTCGAGTCCACCGAGGACCGAGGAGTTGAACCTCGTGAGGGCGCTGGCACCGAGCTGTTCGGCGTCGACGAACACGCTGCGCAGGAACGCGAAGTTGAGGGAGATGCGCCGGATCCCGAGGTCGGGTCCGCCCTCGAGGAGCGTGGTGACGAGGAGCTCGGTCGTGCCGTTGGGCGCCTGGGGATGGCGACGCATCGTGTCGAGGGAGATCCCGCCGGTCCCCCACGGGACGAACGAGAGCAGGCCGAAGCACTTGCCGTCGGCGTCGTGGGCGGTGACCCACACGGTGCGGCCGTCGGCAGGGTCTCCGCGACGGTCCAGCGCCATGGAGAACCCACGCTCGGTGCCGCCCTCGCGCCAGGCGTCGGCCATCGCGACGAGCTCGGCGAGCTCGACCTCCCCCATGTCCTGCTGACGACGGATCTGGGCGACGAGCCCGAAGCGTCGGGCGTGCTGCACGGCTCGCCGCACCGGCGTCATCGTCGTCGTGTCGAGGTGGAACTCGTCGGTGTGGAGGATGGCCTCGTCGCCCATCGCGATCGCGTCGAACCCGGCGGCGACGTAGGCCCGGCCGCCGGTCTCGCTCACCCCGAGGATCGCCGGTACCCACCCGTACCACCGGGCCTGCGCCTTCCACCGACGGATGGCGTCGCCCCAGGAGACCGGGTCGCCGATGGGGTCGCCCGCCGCGAGGGCGACGCCCCCGACGACGTCGTAGGCGACGACGGCACGTCGGTCGCCGGAGAAGACGAGCGACTTGTCGCGACGGGTGGCGAAGTACCCGAGGGAGTCCCGGTCTCCGTACTCCCGCAGCAGCGCCCGAAGTTCGACCTCGTGGTCGGGAGTCCACGCGTTGTGGTCGCGGGAGGACCGGGTGAACAGCCAGACCGCGACGATGAGCGTGACACCGACGATGAGCGAGGCGATCTGCGACACCGCGGGCGGCACCGGGAGGACCGAGTGCGCCCACGAGCCGGTGAACCCGATCGCCCGGAGGACGACCGATCGCACGAGCGCCGGGTCGGAGGCGTCGCGCTCGAACCACGTGAGCATCGCCCAGGTGACGAGCACCGCGACCCCGAACCCGATGACGAGGGCCGCGACGAGCGTCGTCCACGAGCCTCGGCGCAGGCGTCCCGGGAACGCGGGTCGCGCCCACCAGCAGAGCCCGAGGATGACGATGGCGGGCGCCATCGCCCCGAGGTCGACGAGCGCGAGCGCGAACCACCACCCGCCGTGGGGCCAGGTGATGTCGGCGTCGGTGAAGAGCAGGTAGGCGACCTGCAGGGCTGTGAGCATGCCGAAGACCTGGAACAGGGCCACGGCGACGAGACCCACGCGCTTGCGGCCGACGAGCGCGCGGGTGATGAGGGCGAGGACGACGACGGAGATCGCGGAGTTGCTCGCCGGCACGTTGATGAACTGGAAGAGGATCTCCGGCCAGGAGACGTGTCGCCGCCCCCAGTGCTCGAACAGCCAGAGGAACACCGTCGCGACCGTGGCGACCGCGTACGTCCACACGAGCACGCGGGCGACGATCTCCTGCCGCCGGGTGGTGTCGCGGGGGCCGTGCTCGACCCGCGACGCCCGGCCGTCCCCCCGCCGGGGATCCGCGACGCCGACCGGGCTCCGGTTCCCGTCGGTCTCGCCGCCGACCGCCCGGTCCTCGGTGGATCGGTCACGTGGAGCTGTCGAACTCGGCATCGCTACGGTCACTTCCTCGCTCAACTCACCAATCACCGACACACGGCGCCCCCGCGGCGTCCCGACGTCCGTGACGACGTCGGGGGCGATGCGGCCCCCGTCCCTCCCCCCCCAGATTCGCACGGGGACGCGGGAACCCCGCGCACCACGACGCCGAGCTCACCTCGATCGCCGCAGGCCGCGAGGCCCGCGCCCCGCGACTCCCCCGGGACGGCGGAGCCCATCTCACTACTCCCAACTGGACGGGCGCTGAGTGGCGACGGGGTCGGACCTCCTCGCCACCTCCGTAGACTCCGAGGCAGGCCGCCACCGTCGCCGACCGGCTCCCGAGAGGACATCGTCATGACCGCCGAGACCGCCACCCGACCCGAGCTCGTCGACCTCCGCCGCACCCTGCACCGGGACCCCGAGGTGGGCCTGGACCTCCCCCGCACCCAACGGACGCTCCTCGGCGCGCTCGAGGGCCTGCCCCTGGAGATCACGACGGGTAGCTCCCTCACATCGATCACCGCGGTGCTCCGCGGCGGTCGACGTCCCGAGGCCGACGCCCCGGCGGTGCTCCTGCGGGCCGACATGGACGGCCTGCCCGTCCACGAGGAGACGGGTGTGGAGTACGCCTCGACCACCGGCACGATGCACGCCTGCGGCCACGACCTGCACATGGCGATGCTCGTCGGCGCCGTCCGCGACCTCTGCGAGCGCAGGGCGGAGCTGCCCGGCGACGTCGTGTTCATGTTCCAACCCGGCGAGGAGGGGTACGACGGCGCGAGCCACATGATCCGGGAGGGCGTGCTCGAGGCCTCCGGGAGACGCGTCGACGCCGCGTACGCGATCCACGTGTGGTCCTCCCTCGAGCCCGGCGGCACGTTCGACACCAAGCCGGGCGCGATGATGGCCGCCTCCGACCGCCTCCAGGTCAAGGTCGTCGGCGAGGGTGGGCACGGCAGCACCCCCCACCGCGCCAAGGACCCGGTCCCGGCCCTCGCCGAAATGGTCACCGCCCTGCAGGTCCTCGTCACGCGCCGGTTCGACGTGTTCGACCCCGTCGTCATCACCGTGGGCTCGCTGCACGCGGGGTCGACCAACAACGTCATCCCGGAGTTCGGCGAGTTCGACGCGACGGTCCGCTCGTTCTCCCCGCAGGCACAGGAGCGGCTGTTCGAGCTCGTCCCCCGCGTCCTCACGGGGATCGCCGACGCGCACGGGGTCCAGGTGGAGATCGACTTCCAGCGTCAGTACCCCCCGACGGTCAACGACGACGCCGAGACCGAGTTCGTCGCGGAGGTCGTCGAGGACCTGTTCGGCCCCGCGCGGCACGAGCGCTGGCGCAACCCGCTCGGCGGCTCCGAGGACTTCTCCCGGGTGCTCGCCGAGGTCCCCGGCGCGTTCATCGGCCTGTCCGCCGTGCCCGAGGGTGGTGACCCGGACACCGCCCCCTTCAACCACTCCGCCTACGCGACGTTCGACGACTCCGTCATCGGAGACGGCACCCGCCTCTTCGTCGAACTCGCCACCCGCCGCCTCGCCGCCCTCGCGGGCTGACCCCGGCGGTCGTCGGGTCTGTCGCGGCCGTCCGCTTCGTCGGGCCGCCGGGCCGGTCGGGACGCCTGGCCGGTCGGGCCACCTGGCCGGTCGGGCCACCCACCGGGCCGGGCAGGCCACCCACCGGGCCGGGCGGGCCGGTCCAGCCGGGCCGACCACCACACCCCGAACACC
>NZ_DAMBGD010000002.1:0-124844 GCF_032060985.1 Mobilicoccus sp. | reverse complement strand
CGAAGCGCTCCCCGAACCACGCCAAGACACCTCCGCCCCCGCCGATGCTCCCCCTGTCCGAGGTGCCTCCACCCCGGTCCGGGAGCACCGCCGACACCAAGGCACACCCGGCCGGTCGAGCACGCCGGCCGGTCGAGCACGGCGAGCCGGTCCCGCCAGGCCGACCACCACACCCAGAACACCCGAAGCGCTCCCCGAACCACGCCAAGACACCTCCGCCCCCGCCGATGCTCCCCCTATCGAAGGTGCAGGAAGCCCCCTCCGGGAGCACCGCCGACATCAAGGCACGCCGGCCGGTCGAGCACGCCGGCCGGTCGAGCACGGCGAGCCGGTCGTGCCAGGCCGACCGTCACACCCCGAACACCCGAAGCGCTCCCCGAACCACGCCGAGACACCTCCGCCGCTGCCGACGCTCCCCCTGTCGAAGGTGCCTCCACCCCGATCCGGGAGCACCGCCGACATCAAGGCACACCCGCCGGTCGAGCACGCCGGCCGGTCGAGCACGCCGAGCCGGTCGTGCCAGGCCGACCGCCACACCCCGAACACCCGAGGCGCTCCCCTGAACACGCCGACACACCTCTGCCCCCGCCGATGCTCCCCCTAACGGGGGTTGCAGGAAGCCCGCCTCGGGAGCACCGCCGACGTCGAGGGGGCGCACACCCGCCCGCGCGGGTCCTCACCCCAGGCCGGGGTCCGGAGCGTGGAGCAGCGTGTTGTCGAGGAGGCGGGGACGGCCGACGCGGACGGCCATCGACGCGGCGGCGCGATCGACCGGACCCTGGAGTTCGACGAGGGTCTCGGGGTCGGCGAGGCTCACGTAGTCGATCTCGGCGCGGGGTTCGGCGGCGACGACGTCGCGGATGACGCGGCGCAGCGTCTCCGCGTCGCGCTCGCCCGCGTCGTATGCGGCCCGTCCGGCCCGCAACGCCCGGGACAACACGGTCGCGGCGCGGCGGTCCTCCTCGTCGAGGTAGGCGTTGCGGCTGCTCAGCGCGAGTCCGTCGGGTTCGCGGCCCGTCGGGCACACGACGACCTCGTCGACGAGCGAGAGGTCGGCGGCCAGGCGCCGCAGGACGACGGACTGCTGCAGGTCCTTCTGCCCGACGAGGAGGAGGTCGGGACGTACGACTCCGAGGAGGATCGCGACGACGGTCGCCACCCCCCGGAAGTGCCCGGGCCGTGAGGCCCCCTCGAGCACGTCGGCGACATCCCCGACCTCGACGGACGTCGCGAACCCCGAGGGATAGACGTCCCCCGGCTGGGGCAGCCAGACGAGATCGACACCGGCCTCCTCGAGCAGTGCGAGATCGCGCTCGGGGTCACGGGGGTAGCTCGCGAGGTCCTCGCCGGGACCGAACTGCGTCGGGTTGACGAAGATCGAGGCGGCGACGTGCTCGCTCCGGGCCCTTGCCTCCCGGACGAGGCTCAGGTGCCCGTCGTGGAGGTACCCCATCGTCGGGACGAACCCGAGCCGCCCGAGAGCGGCCCGCTCCTCGCGGACCTCCGCCCGCGTCGTCACGACCTTCACGCCTCCACCTCGCCGCGGCCCGTCCCGTCGCCGCCCGCACCGGCACCGCCCGCACGTGCCTGGCCCTGCCGGGCACCGTTCTCCCCGGCATCGTTCTTCCCACGCCCGGGTTCACGATCGACGGGGAGGCCGAGCCCCGAGAGCTCTGCCGCGAGGGCGTCCTCGTCCATCCGCGCACTGTTCTCCGGGCCGGGGAACGTGCCCGCCTCGACCGCGGAGGCGAGGGCACGCAACGCCTCGACGGCGTCGTCGCCGAGTGTGGCGAACCGCCGCGTGTGCCGCGGCACGTGAGCGTCGAACAGGCCGAGGACGTCGTGCCACACCTGGACCTCGCCGGAGGTGTGCGGTCCCGCGCCGATGCCGATCGTCGGGATGTCGAGGAGCGCGGTGACCTCCCGGGCGAGGGGCGCGGGGACGAGTTCGAGCACGATCGCCCAGGCTCCGGCCTCCTGGAGGGCGAGGGCGTCGAGGACGAGAGCCCGTGCCGCCCCCGCGTCCCGACCCTGGACGCGTAGGCCGATGGCGTGCTGGGACTGCGGCGTGAACCCGAGGTGACCCATGACCGGCACGCCCGCGTCGACGAGGGTCCGCACGGTGCCGACCACGACCCGTCCACCTTCGAGCTTGACCGACCCGCACCCGCCCTCGGCCATGACCCGACGCGCGGCGTCGATGGCCTCGCTCGTCGTCGCGTACGTGAGGAACGGCAGGTCACCGACGACGAGCGGCGTCTCGCACCCCCGGACCACCGACCGCGCGTGGTAGACGATGTCGTCGACCGTCACCGGCAGCGTCGAGTCGTGCCCCTGGACGACCATGCCCAGGGAGTCACCGACGAGGATGAGGGGGATGCCGGCCCGCTCGGCGAGCCGGGCACTCGTGTAGTCGTACGCCGTCACCATCGTGAACCGGCGACCGTCGGCGTGGAGGCGGGCGATGTCCCGCAACGTCGTGCGCATGGGCGTCAGCCTAGGAGGGCCCGGGACGAACCGCCCATCCCGGATCGAGCAGGCCCCGGTGTGGGGGTGGTCACCTGCGGCGCTGGCAGCGGCCACACCAGTAGAGCTGCCGTCCGGCGACCTTCTCGGTGCGGATCGTGCTCCCGCACACGCGGCACGGCTCACCGGTCCTCTTGTAGACGGAGAACCGCCGCTCGAAGTGGGTGCCGTGGGCCGCGCCGGTGAGGGTCGCGGTGTAGGCCCCGACCTCCTCCGGTGCCCGGGCGAGCCAGGCCTGCGCGTCCTCGACCTGGTCGGTCATCGTGAGGATCTGCCCGTACGCGACCCCGAGGGGCAGGAGCGTGGCGATGTCGTCCCACACGGCGGTCCACGTGGCCCGCCGGATCTCCCGGCCCGGACGGAACGGGTCGACGCGGTGCCGGAAGAGCACCTCACAGCGGTAGACGTTGCCCACCCCCGCGACGACCGACTGGTCCATGAGCAGTTCGGCGATCGACCGGCCGCTGCGGGAGATCTTCGCCCACGCCCGGTCGGGGTCGGCGTCCTCACGCAACGGGTCGGGCCCGAGCCGGGCGAGCACCGACTCACGCGTCTCGTCGGTGATGAGCGCGCACACGTTCGGGCCCCGGAGGTCGGCGACGTGGGCGTCGTCGCGGAGGCGCAGGCGCACCGCCCCCGTGACCGGCACGTCACCGTCGCCGCACCCGTGCGGCAGGACGGAGAACGCCCCGATGAGCCCCAGGTGGACGTGGACGATCCGGTCGCCCTCGTGATGGAGGAACAGGTGCTTGCCCGCCGCCTCGGCCCCCTCGAAGACACCGCCGTCGAGCAATGCCGCGGACTCCGCGAACCGCCCCTGCGGGCTGCTCACCCGCACCGGCCGCCCCTGGAAGGCCCGGTCGAGTCGCCGCGCCTGGGCGTGGATGGTGTGTCCCTCGGGCACCTCAGCCGGCCTTGCGCTCGCCGGCGTCCTCGGCCGTCGAGTCCGATGTCTTCGCCGCCGACTTCTTGGCGGTGGCGTTCGTGGCGGTCGACTTCTTCGCGGTCGACTTCTTCGCGGTCGACTTCTTCGCCGCCGACTTCTCGGGCGTCTTCGCCGTCGACTCGCCGTCGGTCGCCCCCTGGTCTGCGCCCGAGTCGCCCTTCGCGGCACTCCGCTTCGCCGTGCTCTTCTTCGCCGTGCTCTTCTTCGCCGCACGAGTCGTGGCGGTGGCCGTGTCGCTCTCCGCGGAGTCCTCGTTCTCCGCGGCACTCCCCCCGTCCGCGCGGCCGGCCTTCGCCCGCTCGACGGACTTCTGGAGCGCGGCGAGGAGGTCGACGACCTGGCCGGTCTCCTCCTCGGGCTCCGGGGCGGCGACGGCCTTCGCGCCGTCGATCTTGCGGGCGACGAGGTCCTCGACCGCCTTGGCGTAGTCGTCCTCGTACTCGTTGGGTTCGAAGTCGCCGGCGAGGGATTCGACGAGGAGGTTCGCCATCGCGACCTCCTTCTCGCTGGGAGCGGGGACGTCCTGCAACACACCGAAGTCGGCGGCGCGGATCTCGTCGGGCCACAGCATGGTCTGGCACACGATGACGTCGTCGCGGACGCGCAGGACCGCCATCGTGAGGCGCGTGCGCACCGAGAGCGTGACGACGGCGACGCGGTCGGTGTCCCGCAGCGCCTCGCGGAGCAGCGCGTACGGCTTGGCCGCGGCGCCCTCGGGCTCGAGGTAGTAGCTCTTGTCGAGCAGCATCGGGTCGATCTCGTGCGCGGGCACGAACTTCTCGACGCTGATCTCCTTGCTGCTGCGGCTCGGCAGCGAGGCGAGGTCGTCGTCGGTGAGCACGACCATGCGGCCGTCGGCGGTCTCGTACCCCTTGGTGATCTGGTTGTAGGGCACCTCCTCGCCGTCGGCCTCGGCCACCCGCTTGTACCGGATGCGCGAGCCGTCGCTGGCGCGCACCTGCCGGAACTGGATGTCGTGGTTCTCGGTCGCCGAGTACAGCCGCACCGGCACGGTGACGAGGCCGAACGACACGGCCCCCTTCCAGATCGCCCGCATGGGACCTCCCAGCTCGAGGATGGCGACCTCCAGCATCCCCCACGCGCGGCCGACGTGCGAACCCCTGAGGCGGCGGGATCATGAAGCCATGCGCCCGATGCTCGCCACGTTCACCGACACCGTTCCCGGCGGCCCGGCGTGGGTCCACGAGGTCAAGTGGGACGGCTGGCGGGTGATCACCGAGATCCGCGGCGGGACACTCCATCTCGCGAGCCGCTCGGGCCGCGACGTCACCGCCCACTTCCCCGAGCTCGGCGGACTCGTCCTGCCCGACCTCGTCCTCGACGGCGAGATCGTCGCCCTCGACGACTCCGGCGTGCCCTCCCTCCATGCGCTCGCCGACCGCATCGCCGGGCCGGTGCGAGCCGGTCGCCCGCGCCCCAGACCCGTCACCGTCATGCTCTTCGACGTCATGGCGCTGGACGGCCGCGACCTCACCGAGGAGCCGTGGGAGCGGCGTCGCGCCGTCCTCGACGCCCTCGCCCCGAGCCTCGACCACGACCGGTGGGCCGTGCCCGAGGTCTACGACGACGGCGCCCTGCTGCTCGACGTCACCGCCCGTTCCGGCCTCGAGGGCGTCGTGAGCAAGCGACGCGACTCCCGGTACACGCCGGGCGTCCGGAGTCCGCACTGGCGCAAGCGCCCCCACCGGGCGACACGCAGCGTCGTCGTCGGCGGGTGGCGGGAGGAGACCGGTGCGCGTGGACGCCTCGGGTCGGTGCTCGTCGGCCTCCCCCGCGAGGACGGCCGCCTCGACCTGCTCGGCCGTGTCGGCTCCGGGCTGGCGGGCGAGGCCGGCCGCGACCTCCACCGGCGCCTGGGTGGACTCGGCATCCGGACCTCTCCGTTCGTCGAGATCCCCCGCGAGGATGCCGTCGGGGCGCAGTGGCTGCGACCTGAGGTCGTCATCGACGTCGAGAGCCTCGGCCTGTCGGCACACGGCCGCCTCCGGCAACCGGCCTATCGCGGCCTGCGACCCGACCTCGCGCCGACCGACCTCACTGCGGGAGAGGCCCCCGAGGCCGATGCCGCCGCCGCACTCGCCGACGACCTCGACACCCCCGACGTCCCCACCACCCCCACCGTCGACACGAAACCGGAGAACCCCGATGGCCGATGACCGCACCCGGGTCCGCGTGGAGGTCGAAGGGCGGGTCCTCGTCCTCACCAGCCTCGAGAAGGTGATGTTCCCCGGCACCGGCATGACGAAGGCCGAGGTCATCGGCTACTACCGCGAGGCCGCGCCCGCGATCCTCCCGCAGCTGAAGGACCGTCCCGTCACCCGGTTGCGCTTTCCGCACGGTGTCACGGAGCAGTCGTTCTTCGAGAAGAACCTGCCCTCGGGCGCCCCGAGCTGGGTGCGGCGGGTCACCCTCGTCTCCCCGCACTCGCGACGGGCCGACGAACTCGTCACCTACCCGCTCATCGACGACGTCGCCGGTCTCGTGTGGCTGGGGCAGCTCGGCGCGCTCGAGCTCCACGTGCCGCAGTGGCGCGTGACCGGAGACGGAACGACGGACGACGAGGCCGCGGCCGCACGTCGACAGCGCGGCGCCGACCGTGTCGTCATCGACCTCGACCCGGGCGCCCCGGCCGGCCTCCACGAGTGCGCGCAGGCCGCGCTGCTCGTCCGCGACGTGCTCGCCGGCGCCGGTCTCACCGACGTCGTGCCCGTGACCTCGGGCAGTAAGGGGCTCCAGCTCTACGCGATGCTCCCCACCCCGACGGACCCGGAACAGACGCGCGAGATGGCGAAGACGATCGCCGACCATCTGCAGGCCGAACACCCCGAACTCGTGCTGTCCTCGATGGCGAAGCAGGCGCGATCGGGAAAGGTGTTTCTCGACTGGAGTCAGAACGTCGCGGCCAAGACGACGATCTGTCCGTATTCACTTCGTGGAAAGAAGGATTCCCCGTTCGCTGCGGCACCGCGCACGTGGGCGGAGATCGAGGAGGGGGCGGCGGACGAGATCGCACTGGATCAACTCACACCCCGCCAGGTGCTGGACCGACTCGATTCCCTGGGAGATATTCTGAACGCGAGCTGAAAATCGAGCGGAGTCAGTGGCGACGATTTCGGGGGCATCGCACACAGGTGATGGCACCGGGCAACGCGTAGAGAAAGCAGCACGATTCACGAAGGCCCAGACGGCTCGGCTCATGGCGCACCGAGGTACGCGCCCCGTCGAGCGCGGCCTCCCACGTGTCGCGGACGAGGCCGAAACGCTGCTTACTGCTCGTCTTGACCCCCGGGGAGTAGGACTCGGCGAACCGGCGTGCATGGGATTCATAGGCTTTTCGCGCCTCGACCAGACGCATCTGCGGGTGGGAGACCCGCGTGACCTGGGCACCGCCGAGGGATTCCGCCACCGGATACCGTTCGGTGTCGTCGAGGTCGAATCGCAACGCCTCCGGGGAGACGTCGGGGATCCAGTCGCGCAGGATCGCCGCGAACGCCGCGGGGACCGCGACCACCTGCAAGTACCACTGCATGACGAACGCGGCGCCCACCTGTGGGGGCGCCGCGGTGCCGTAACGACGTTCCTGAGCTGCACCGACGTCGGCACGCCACTGAGCCGTGGGATCCTCCCCCGCCTCCTGGGCGGTGAGGATCTCGGCGCAGGAGTAGGGCAGCGGTGAGCCCCATCCTTCGGCGACGACGTCGACGTACCCGATGGCGGCGGTGATGTCCGCGGCGAGCTCGCCGAGATCGGGATGGGCGTCCATCGAGTCCTCCCCTGTGACCGCCGCGGGCGACGCCCGCGAGGGTCAGCCCTTGCCGTGGGCCTTGTCGTAGGCCGCCTGCAGCTCACCGGAGACACGGCCGCGATCGCTCACCTTGAATCCGTTCTGGCGACCCCATTCGCGGACGTCATTGAGGTCCTCACGACGCGAGGTCCCGGCGGAGGCGCGACGCCCACCGACCTTGCGGCCACCGGCGCGACGAGCATTCCCGACCCACTCGCTGAAGGAATCGCGCAGCCGCGCGGCATTCTTCTCGGAGAGGTCGATCTCGTAGCTGACGCCGTCGAGCGAGAAGGTGACGGTTTCGGTGGCCTGTCCCCCGTCGATGTCGTCGACGAGGATGACCTGGACGCGCTGGGCCATGGGGAACTCCTGAGGTGTGGGTCGGTAAAGGGAACGGGGGTTCATCCTCGCTCTTCGGACCCCACCCTACGATATGCACGGGGCGTGCCGGAACCACGGGGGTAACGCATTCGAAGAATCGAATGGTGACGTTTCGGGCACGTCCTGCGCTCCGTTCCTCGACCGGTGACGCCGGAGAGTTCGGGCGCTGCCCTTTTCGCCCGGATCAGTCGCCGGTACTCGCGCCGTGGTTCTCGGGACGCGCCGCCGTCGGACGTGAATCCGCCTCGGCCGGCGTCACCGTGCCGGTGACACCCGATCCCCCTACGGCGGAATCGTGCCCACCGGAATCGTGCTCGGCGGAATCGTGCTCGGCCTGCCAGCGCGCGTAGGCGGCCCGTTCCTTGCGGTCGCCTTCGAGAAGGACCCGCATGATGCGGTAGAAGAGATATCCGATGCCGATGGAGGGAAGCAGACCGGCGAGAATCTCCAACAAGACGTGCACGTGCGGATCCTCCTTCACGTCTTCAGGGACGCCCCCACGGTACCCTCCGCCCGTCAGCGGCCCGGATCCCAGGCCCCGATGGCGCGCACCCCGGTGAGGTGGCCCTCGGCGTCGAGACCGGCGACGAGGTCGACCACCGGGATCACCTCGTCACCGACCCGCAGCCTCGCCTGGGGGTCGACCTGCGCCCACGGCACGAGGACGAACGCTCGCTCGTGTGCGCGGGGATGAGGCAGGACGAGGGTCCCGTCGTCGACGACGACGTCCTCGCCGCGACCGGGGTCGCCGTGTTGGACGAGGTCGAGGTCGAGGGTGCGTGCCCCCCACCGCACCTGGCGCACGCGTCCGTGGTCGGCCTCGATGCGGTGCAGCCGTTCGAGGAGCGAGCGCGGGGTGAGTCGCGTGCGCCCGACGAGGACGGCGTTGAGGTACATGGGTTGGTGCGGCCCGCCGACGGGGTCGGTCTCGAAGAGGTCGGAGACGCCCTCGACGTGCATCCCCTCGATCGCGGCGACGGCGCGCACGGCGGAGGCGAGGGCCCGGCGCGGGTCACCCTCGTTGGCGCCGAGCGCGATGACGACCCGATGCGCATGCTCCCGGCGCACCGTCACCGCGACGTCGGCGAAGGGGTGGGAGATCGGGGCGTCGGGTTTGTGCACGGTGACCTCGACGGCCTCGACCCCGGGGAACGCGAGGACGGTGTCGGCGATGCGGCCGGCGAGGGTCTCGACGAGGTCGACGTGGGGCCCGGTGAGGATGTGGACGACCTCGTCGGCGACCTCGGCATAGCTCACGGTGTCCGCGAGGTCGTCGCTGCGTCCGGCGGGCCGCAGGTCGGCCTCGATCGTCACGTCGACGACGAACCGCTGCGGGGTGTCGTGTTCGGAGGCGAGCACACCGTGGGTGCCGAGGGCCTCGACGCCGGTGAGGACGATGCGGTCGCTCATGGGCGCGGCCCGCGATCCGTCCCTGCCCGCGAACCCGCACCGGCGGCGACGACGGCCTCGTGGACCTGGAGGGCCGCGAGGGTCGAGGGCACGTCGTGCACCCGGACGGCCCAGGCACCGGCCTGCGCGGCGAGGAGGCTCGTCGCGGCGGTCGCCGCGTCCCGTCGGGCCGGCGGCACGGGCTCCTCGTCGGCGTCGGTCCGACCCAGTCGACCCAGGAACGTCTTCCGCGAGGCTCCCACGAGCACCCGGTACGGCAGCTCGGTGAACGCCTCGAGGTGGGCCATGAGCCGCCAGTTGTGCTCGGCGGTCTTGGCGAAGCCGAGCCCGGGGTCCAGGACGAGGTGCTCGGGCGCGACGCCGGCGGCGAGGATCGCCTCGACGCGCGCGAGCAGCTCGGCGCGGACGTCGGCGACGACGTCGTCGTACACCGCACGCTGCTGCATCACCTCGCCGTGGCCGCGCCAGTGCATCGCGACGTAGGTGACCCCGGTGTCCGCGACGAGGGGCACCATCTCCGGATCGGCGAGACCACCACTCACGTCGTTGACGATCTCCGCGCCGGCATCGAGCGCGGCCGCGGCGACCCCCGCCCGCATGGTGTCGACCGAGACCCGCAGGCGGTTCCGCGCGAGCGCCGAGACGACGGGCAGGATGCGGGCGAGCTCCTCCTCCTCCGTGGGACGGCGTGCGCCGGGGCGGGTGGACTCGCCTCCGACGTCGAGGATGTCGGCGCCCTGCAGGGCGAGCTCGCGGCCGTGCGCGACGGCCGATTCGGCGTCCGCCCAGCGGCCCCCGTCGCTGAAGGAGTCGGGGGTGACGTTGACGATGCCCATGACGAGCGGGCGGCCATGGCCGGCGTGGCCACCGTGGCCCCCGGGTGAGCCGCCGCCCGCGTGTCCCGCGTTCACCGGGTGCCCCCGAGGATGAGGCTCATCGCCTCGGCGCGGGTGGCCGGGGACCGGAGCTGGCCGCGCACGGCCGAGGTCGTCGTGCGGGCGCCGGGCTTGCGCACCCCCCGCATCGACATGCAGAGGTGCTCGCAGTCGAGGACGACGATGACGCCACGGGGTTCGAGGTGCTCGACGAGGGCGTCGGCGATCTGCGTCGTGAGTCGCTCCTGGACCTGGGGGCGACGCGCGTAGAGGTCGACGAGCCGGGCGATCTTGGAGAGCCCGGTGACACGACCGCTGCGCGAGGGGATGTACCCGACGTGCGCGACCCCGTGGAAGGGCACGAGATGGTGTTCGCACGTGCTGTAGAGCTCGATGTCGCGCACGAGGACCATCTCGTCGTGGTCGATGTCGAACGTCGTGGAGAGGACCTCGGCGGGATCCATCCGCAGCCCCGCGAACAGCTCGACGTAGGCGCGGGCGACACGGGCGGGGGTCTCGCGCAGCCCCTCGCGATCCGGGTCCTCACCGACGGCGAGGAGCATCTCTCGGACGGCGCGCTCGGCGCGTTCGACGTCGACGGGGGGCGGGACGGCCATGACGGTTCTCTGTCGCTGGAGGGTGGGTGCGCCGGGGCGCCGATCAGGAGTAGACGTGCGGGGCGAGGGTGCCGATGCAGCGCAGGTTGCGGTACTTCTCGTCGTAGTCGAGGCCGTAGCCGACGACGAACTCGTTGGGGATGTCGAACCCGACGTACTTGACGCCCACGTCGACCTTGACGGCGTCGGGCTTGCGCAGCAGCGTGCAGATCTCCACCGACGCCGCGTTGCGGGAGGCGAGGTTGGCCTTGATCCAACTGAGCGTGAGGCCGGAGTCGATGATGTCCTCGATGATGAGGACGTGCTTGCCGGTGATGTCGGTGTCGAGGTCCTTGAGGATCCGCACGACCCCGGAGCTCTTGGTGCCCGAGCCGTAGGAGCTGATCGCCATCCAGTCCATCGGGGCGGTCCCCGGTAGGGCACGCATGAGGTCGGAGACGACGATGACCGCGCCCTTGAGCACGCCGACGAGCAACAGGTCCTTGCCCTCGTAGTCGCGCCAGATCTCCGCGGCCATCTCGTCGAGTCGGTCGTGGATCTGCTCCTCGGTGAGGAGCACCCTCTCGAGATCACCCGACATGTGCTCGGCGTCCACGGTTCCTCCTGCGGGGCTGGTGCTGATGGGGCGGTACGGCGGGGCCGGATGCCGCGAGGCTATCGGACGCGCGGGGTCGAGAAGTACCCGATGCGGATGCCCGGTGGGCCGTCCTCTCGCCGGGCCTGCGCCCCGCCCGGCAGGTCGACGGGTCCCTGGCCGTGCCAGTCGGTGGCGAGGGCGTCGATCGCGGCCAGGTGGGTGGCCCGGAGTTCGCTCGCGCAGACCCCGACCCGAAGGGCGAGACCCCGCCACACCCGGCGGCGGACGGCGACGGGCTTGTCGGCGACGAGCGAGACAGGACAAGGTGATTCGCCGATTCGATCGAGGATCCGGTCGGCGAGAGCGTCGAGCGCGTCGGCGTCGTCGCGCAGAAGGTCGGCGCTGCGGGCGAGCGCGGCGGAGACCCCGGGGAGCCCCCGTTCGGCCTCGGCGAGCAGGCGCCGGGCCCGGACCCGCAGGTAGCGGGGGTCCTCGTTGTGCGGGTCGTCCCACGGCGAGAGGCCCGCGGCCTCGCACGCCGCCCGCGTGGTGGCGCGCGGAAGCGTGAGGAACGGCCGCCGCAGCGGCCCCCGGGCGGGGGGCATCCCGGCGAGGGACCGCGCCCCCGAACCCCGCGCGAGGCCGAGGAGCACCTGCTCGGCCTGGTCGTCGCGGGTGTGGCCGAGGAGGACGAGGTCGGCACCGGCCGCCCTCCGCGCCCGTTCGAGGGCGGCGTACCGGGCCTCGCGGGCACGGGCCTCCGGACCGCCACCGCCGACGCCCGGCACGGCGACCCGGACGACCTCGGTCGGCAGCCCGAGGTCCCGGCACGTCGCGGCAGCCCTCGCGGCCACCTGCGCCGAGTCGGGCTGGAGGCCGTGGTCGACGACGACGGCGCCGGCGAGGGCCTCCCCCACCGTGACCGCCGACGGGCGCCTCGGGTCACACTCGAACGCGACCGCCGCCGCGAGGGCCACGGAGTCGGCCCCGCCGCTCACGGCCACGAGCACACGCCGGGGGGCGGGGGTCTCGCTCAGCACACGACGCACGGCGACGCGGGTGGCCGCGACGGCGGGGTGCGGGCCGGGCACGTCGCGTCCTCCTCCGTTGCTCGTCGAATCGTCCTCGCCCACGATCCGTCAGCCGTGGACGCGGGTGATCCAACGCGAGGGGTCGGCGATCTCGGCCGCGCTCGGGAGGGTCTCCGGCGAGGTCCAGATCGCGTTGAAGTCGTCGATGCCGACGCGGTCGACGACGCCGCGGACGAACGCCGCGCCTTCGCGGTACTGCCGCATCTTGGCCTCGAGGCCGAGCATCCTCCGCAGCACGATGTCGACCGGCCCGAGGCCGTCGCGGCGTTGCTCGAAGCGCGCGCGGATCTGCGCGACGCTCGGCACGATGCGGGGCCCCACCTCGTCCATGACGACGTCGGCGTGGCCCTCCAGCAGCGACATGATCGCCGTGAGGCTCTCGAGACGCTCCCGCTGTTCCGGGGTGGTGAAGAGGGTGATGAGCCCGGTGCCACCCTCCTTGAAGGCGTCGGGAAGGCCGCGGGCGATCGTGCCCAGGCGCTCACGCAGGGTGTCGAGGTCGGGCGCGAGCTCGTCGAGCAGAGTGCGGGAGCGGCCGATCATGTACTCCCGAAGCCAGGGGTTGGCGGTGAACTGCACCCGGTGGGTCTCCTCGTGCAGACACACCCAGAGCCGGAAGTCGGTGGGATCGACGCCCATCGAGCGCTCGGCGTCGACGATGTTGGGCGCGACGAGCAGGAGCCGCGCGTCCTCGATCGACCCGGCCGGCGCGATGTCGTATTGACCGAGGACCTTCGTCGCCATGAACGCGAGCAGCGTGCCCACCTCGACGCCGGAGATCGTGCCGCCGACCACCCGCATCGGCCGGGCCATCGGCCGCCCGGGGCGGTCGACCAGCTTGGCGACGACGGGGTCCATGAGTCCCGCGAACGAGGTGAGGTTGACCTCCGACCACGTGGGACGGTCGACGACCATCGCAGGCGGCAGGTCCGACGGGGTGTCGAGGCGCGCGGTCTCGGCGACCGGGCCGTGGGCTCGCGCCGCCGCGGCCCGCAGCTCGGCGACGGCGGCGGCCGCGTCCGCCGTACTCACCACGGGGCCGGGAGGCGTGAGGCGTCGCGACGTCGAGCGCGCGAGCTTCCAGTCGACGAACGGGGTCGTCGCGGTGGACGTGGTCATCCAGACACCTCCTGGGCGTCCCGACCGCCCCCGGTGGGCGGCGGGATCATCGGCAGCCGCACGCGGCGAGCGTCGCGACCACGGAGTCCAACGCCGCGCGTGCCTGTGGCGTTCCACCCGCCCGGTCGGCGAGCACCGCGTACACGAGCAGTCTGCCGTCTGCGTCGACGACCGTCCCGGCGAGAGCGTGCACCCCGGTGAGCGTGCCGGTCTTCGCGCGCGCGATCCCGGCGGCGTCCCGGCCCCCGGAGCCGAGGAACCGGTCGTCGAGGGTGCCGGTGAGACCCGCGACGGGCAGGCGGGCGACGATGTCGGCGAACCGGGGGTCCGCCCCCGTCGTCGCCCCGACGAGAAGGTCGGCGAGGACCGAGGCGGGGGCCCGGGTGGCGCGGGACAGGCCGCTGGAGTCGACGAGGACGACATGGCGGATGTCGAGCCCGGACTCACCGAGCCGGCCGCGCACCCAGTCGGCGACGGCGGGGAATCCCGTCGTCGACCCGGCGTCGTCCGACCCCGGGGCGACACCCCCGGTGGTGACCGCCGCACTGCGTGCGAGCGATTCGGTGAGGGTGTTGTCGGACTCGTCGAGGGCGAGGGCGAGCACGTCGACCAGCGGCGCCGAGTGGACGACGCCGAGCTCCTTGGCGTCCGCCGGCGCGGCGCGGCGACCCGGGCCTCCGGTCACGGTGATCCCCGCGCGCGTGAGTTCGGCGGCGAAGAGCGAGGCCGCGTGCAGGGCGGGGTCGTCGGGTGCGGGGTGGCCGGGCAGGGCCCGCGCGTCGGTCGTACCGAGCATCGTCACGGGCCCGACGAGGCCGAGGCCGACGTCCGCGGGCTCCCAGGTCGGGGCGAGCGCGGGGCCGCGGGCGAAGGTGTCGTCGAGGTGCACGCTCACCCGGGCTCGGCCCTCGGCCCGCAGCGAGGCCGCGACCTGGGTTGCGAGGTCGCGCAGCCCGGCCCGTCCCGCGACCGAGCCGAGGTCGCCCTTGCCCGGCGAGAGGAGGGTGTCCCCGCCCGCGACGAGCACGACGTCCCCGCCCCCGGCGCCAGCGACGACACGGGTCGCGAACGTCGTCGCGGGGTCGGTCGACCGTGAGATCGCCGCGGCGGCGAGGAGCTTCGCCGTCGATGCCGGGGTGAGCGGGTTCTGAGCGCCGTGGTCGAGCAGCCGCTCGCCCGTGAGCCCGTCGCGCACGTCCATCCCGACCGCGGGCCCGAGGGCGGGGTCGGCGAGGGCCTGCCCGAGCGTGGCCGTCAGACCGGCCGTGGTGGGGGCGGGTGCGCTCGACGACAACGCCGCGAGCGGCACGAGGGTCTCCCGCCCCCCGGGCTCGACGCCGAGGGCGCCGCCGTCGACGTCGGTTCCGTCGCCGTCCTGGGGGCGCGCGGACGGGGGCGGCGCCTCCTCGCGCGAGTCGAGGGTGAGGACTCCGGGGACGACGTCGACGACGTCGAGGGCGACGTATCCGCCCACGGCGAGCACCGCGGCGACGGCTCCCGCGAGCGCGCGACGTGACCGGCCCGCCGGCGACCCACCGGCGTCACGACGTGTCGCGCCCATCACACCCCTCCGAACTCCCCCTGCATCCCTGAGCACCGCCGCACGCGTCCCGCGTCGCGGGGTGCCCGTCTGTCCACCACCTCGTCGGCGAGGTGATTGTGCCCGGGTTGGCTGCTCGCGGCACGTCGGGGCAGGACCCATGACATGCTGTGCAGCGAGAATACGTCGCCACCTCAGGAGGAGTCCGAGCATGACCGGCAACGAGGCGTCATCGCCGAAGATCTTCGACGTCACGGTCGAGATCCCCAAGGGTCAGCGGAACAAGTACGAGGTCGACCACGAGACCGGGCGTATCCGGCTCGACCGCATGCTGTTCACGTCGACGCAGTACCCCAGTGACTACGGCTACATCGAGGACACCCTCGGTGAGGACGGCGACCCGCTCGACGCGCTCGTGCTGCTCGACTCCCCCACGTTCCCCGGCGTGGTCATCGAGTGCCGCGCGATCGGCATGTTCCACATGCGCGACGAGGCCGGTGGCGACGACAAGATCCTCTGCGTCCCCGCCAAGGACCCCCGCGTCTCGCACGTGCAGACCCTCGACGACGTGAGCGAGTTCGACCGCCTCGAGATCCAGCACTTCTTCGAGACCTACAAGGACCTCGAGCCCGGCAAGTCCGTCGTCGGCGCCCACTGGGCCGGCAAGGAGGACGCCGAGCGCATCATCCAGGAGGCCGTCGAGCGCGCCGAGGAGAACAACGTCACGACGAGCCGCTGGCCCGCGCCGCACGCGCACTGAGCCCTCGGCACGCGGTCGGCCCGTCGGCCGTCCTGCCCGCCACGCCTGCGACGGCCCCGGTGCTGCACCGGGGCCGTCGGCATGCGTGGGGAATCCGGCGTCCAGAGACGGGTCGTCCCGTCCCCGTCGTGACGTCCGACGCGGGTGCGGTGACCTCGGTCTCCGCGGGCGGTCGTCACTGCGCGGGCGGTTGTGGCCGTCGGCGCCGGGGTACCCGGCCTCAGCCCAGCAGGCTGGCCATGGGCGCGACGGCGGGGGGTGCCTGACCCGGTTCCCGAGTCATCGCCACGACCCAGTCGAGGTAACTCGGCAGCCCGCCGATGATCGGGAGGGCGAACAGGCACGGCACGTCGTAGGAGTGCAGTTCGCACACGCGGCGGCTGATCTCCGGGACCAGATCGGCCCGGGTGTGGAGAGCGAGGCGACTCTCCGGGTCGTCGTTGATCTCCTCCTCCCACCTGTACACCGCCCGCACCTCCGGGACGATGTGGACGCAGGCGGCGAGGCGTTCCTCGACGAGCAGTTGGGCGAGGTCCTCGGCCCACTCGGGGGTGGGGCCCGTGATGACGACCTCGGCGCATTCGGTCACGCTGACTCCTCCCAAGGATCGGGGCGGCGCTCCCGCAGGGGTGCCGTCGCTCGCACCGCGGTCGGTCGGGCCGCGACACGTCAAGCGTGTCACGCCCGGGGGTGGCGCGGGAAGGGTGGTGGGCCACCCTCGTCCACCCGCCGTCGGGCCCGGAGGTCCCCTCCTGGACGTGTCCGTCCACGCTCGCGACGGCGCCGTCCGCCGCTCGCGCCGGGCGCCCTCCCGCCGCCCCTGATGGGCGGGCGCCATGACGCCGTCACTGGAGGGCCGAGGTCATCCGGCAGGCGTTGTCGACGTAGCGCAGCAGGAGCGAGCGTTCGGACCACTCCTCAGGGGTGAGGACACGGCAGCGCTCCCGGTAGACGTGGGCGAGTTCGTCGAGGGGCCGGACGAATCCGCCGCCGTAGCCGAAGAGGCTGATCTCGTAGTTGAGACCGAACGAGCGCATGTCGAGGTTGCTGCTGCCGAACACCCCGGCGATCCCGTCGACGACGACGAACTTGGTGTGCAGGACCGCCGGCGCCGGGTAGAGGCGGATGACGACGCCCGCGTCGAGCAGCGCGCGGTAGTACGACGCCTGGGCGTGGCCGACCATGAACTGGTCGGCCTGCTCGTTGACGAACAGTTCCACCTCGACGCCGCGGTAGGCGGCGGTCGTCACCGCGGCGAGCAGCGATTCGTCGGGCACGAAGTAGGGGCTGCAGATCGTCATCCGTCGCTCGGCGAGGTGGAGCAGGCTGGTGAACAGGCGCAGGTTGGGTTCGGTCGTGAACCCCGGACCCGAGGGGACGATCTGGAGGGCGGCGAGGTGCGGCCCGGGGATCACTCCGCCCCGGTGTCGCTCCAGCCCGGCGCCCGACGCCGACGCGACGGTCGATCCGCGCGGTGCGGACCGGTGGTACACCTCCGACCCCAGCCATTCGCGCGGCTCCACCGACGCGGGCGACCGGTCCGCCCCCTGCGGCCCATGCGACCCGTGCGCCGCGTGAGGACTCTGCACCTCTCGGGACTCGTGGGCCTCACGGTCGCCGTCTCGATCCACGGCCCGGACGGCCGCCGGCAGCGGTCGCGTGGGCCGACGGCCGGGGATGTCCGCACGGGCGGGCTGCTGCTCGATGTGGAGGTAGTGATCCGGGTCGAGCCGCTCCTCGGTCTCGGTGTACCAGTCGACGGCGAACACGGCCTCGACCTCGGCGACGATGTCGCCGGTGAGCTCGGCCATCGCGTCGTACCAGTGCCGTCCCGCGCGGACGTTCCCGCGGAGCAGATAGGAGGAGTCGATGAGATTCTGGCTGCCGACGAACGCGACGTCCCCGTCGACGACGACGAGCTTGCGGTGGTTGCGCAGGTCGATCCGGCGCCAGCGGCCCCGCAGCGGCTGGATGGGCAGCATGTAACGCCAGGCGATGCCGGCGGCGTCGAGACGTCTGCCCAGGTGACGGAACCCCGGGTACTTCATCGAGCCGATGTGGTCGAAGAGCAGCCGTACCTCGACGCCGCGCTCGACGGCCCGGCTCATGGCCGACAGGAGGATGTCGCTCGTGTCGTCCCAGGCGGTGATGTAGATCTCGACGTGGACGTAGTCGCGGGCCCCGTCGACGGCCGCGGCCATCGCCTGGAACGAGCCGACGTAGTCGTGGTGGATCGCCTCGATCGTGCCCGTGAGCCCCGGCAGCGCGGTGAGTCGTCGGTTGAGCGTGACGAGCGTGGCGATGCCAGGCGGCACCTCGATGCCCTCCGGCACGGTGGGCAGGTGGGCGAGGCCGTCGTCGAGGGACTCGTTCGCCCGCGCCTGGATCTCGTGGCGCCGACGGGAGATGTAGGGGCTGCCGATGAGGAGGAACAGCGGGAGCCCCACGATCGGCAGGAAGAGGATGAGCAGCAGCCACGCCGTGGAGGAGGAGGGGCGCCTGTTCTCGGGCACGAAGCCGACGGCGAGCACCTTGATGACGAAGTCGAGGACGACGTAGATCGTGCTCAGGATCGTGGACCAGTCGAGCTCCATGCCTCCGTTGTACCCCGGCACGTCCGATCTCCGTGTCTCGACGTGCACCGTCGCGGGCGCTCAGCGTGCCGAGGCGTGCCGACGCCCTCGCCGCGCCCTCAGCGCCGGAGGTCCGCGAGCGTCGCGGTCATCCGCTCCCGGTCGAGGGACCCCACCTGGATCGAGGCGATCGTGCCGTCGGGAGCGATGAAGTAATGGGCCGGGATGCCCATGACCCGGTAGCGACCGGAGAGGGCGGTGTCGGGGTCGGGGATGTGGGGGTAGGTGAGTCCCACGTCGCGGGTGTAGTCACGGACCGAGAGGGCGTCCTCGCCGAGGTAGACCGCGAGGACCTCGACGCCGTCCTTGCGCGCCTGCTCGTACACGGCCTGCACGTCGGGGGCCTCGGCGCGGCAGGAGGCGCACCACGAGGCACCGAACAGCAGCCAGACGGGCTTGCCGCGGTAGTCCGAGAGCTGCACGGTGCGACCGTCGATCGTGCGGGCGGTGAAGTCCTGCGCCGGCTGCCCCACGGCGGGCGCCGGCCCGGAGGCCTGCGCCGTGGTCGAGACCTCCGAGACGTCGGGGGCGGTGGCGTCGCGCACGAACCACGCCCCGACGAGGATCAACGCGGTGGTGACGACGAGGACCCCCAGGGTGCCGTACCTGCTCTCCCGCAGCCGCGTCCGCCAGTCGGGGCGGCCGGGGAGATCCGCACCCCGCTCGGTCGCCAACGCGTCCGGGCTCGTCGCGTCCGCGCCGGGGGTCGGGCCGGACGTTCTCGTCGTGTGCTCGGTGCTCATGCCGTCCTCCTGCTCGATCACGGGCGGGGTCACCGCCCGACTCCTCACCGGGCCTGCGCGCCTCACCCGTAGGCGTGCATCCCGGTGAAGAAGTGGTTGCCGAAGAAGGTGAAGAGCACCGCCGCGAACCCCGCGATGAGGAGCCACGCGGCCCGGTCGCCCCGCCAGTCGCGCACGACGCGGGCGTGGAGGTAGGCGCTGTAGATGAGCCAGATGACGAGGGAGGCGGTCTCCTTGGGGTCCCAGCTCCAGTAGCGACCCCACGCGATGTCGGCCCAGATCGCGCCGAGCACGAGCATCGCCGTGAGCATCGGGTAGGTGAAGATCGCGCCGCGGTACCCGATCTCGTCGAGGAGGTCGCGGCTCGGCAGCCCGCGCCACGCGACCTTGGGGCGGATGAGGTACAGCACCGCGGCGGCGAAGGAGACCGCGGCGCCGCCGTAGGCGAGGACGGCCGTCGCGATGTGGAGGGTGAGCAGCAGGTTGTTCTGGAGGGCCGGGATGAGCGGCTTGACCTCGCTGGGCTGCGCGAGGGCGTAGAGGAGCATCCCCGCGGCGACGGGGAGGACGGCGAGGGAGAGGGTGCGCACGCGGTAGCGCCACTCGAACCACACGTAGGCGACGAGGACGCCCCAGGCGAACGACGTCGCGAACTCGTGCTGGTTGGTGAAGGGTCCGTGACCCGTGACGAGGACGCGGGCGACGAGTGAGCCGGTGAGGCACGCGAGCGCGATCCACACCATCCGGCTGGCGTACCAGACGAGCCCGGTGACCTCGCCGGAGCCGGCCCCGTGTCCGATCGTGTCCACGGCGGGCCGCTCGACGGTGAGCACGGAACCGCCCGTGCCGCCTGCGGACCCGGCCGCGACGGGGACGCCGGCGCGCGCGGCGGCGTGTTCGTGACGTCGAGCGAACCCGACGATGCTCGTGAGGAGGGCCACGATCGTGAGGAGCGTGGCGGCGACGAGGAGGTACTGACCGATGGCGAACATGGCGCTCACACCCTGGTGTCGTGGTCGAGGTCTGCGATGACGGTGGTGCCGGCGGTGCTGACTGTGGGGCTGGTGCCGGTGGGGCCGGCGGGGCTGGAGCCGGGAGTGTGGGGCGTGCCGCTCGCCCTGGCGTCGGGGGGCACCTCGCCGAGCTGTGCGATGTCGGCGGCGAAGCTGCGGAACCACGTGCGGAAGGCGAGGTCGGCCTTGTCGGAGGTCGCCGCCCGCACCCGGGTGCCGCCCTCGACGGGGTCGACGCGCACCCACACGTGGCGGTGCTTGAAGCCCATGGTCGTGACGAGGCCGATCATCATGAGGGCGCACCCGGCCCATACCCAGGGCGCTCCGGGGTCCTGGGTGATCATGAGGCCGGTGAACTTGGCCTCCCGGTCGAGGGTGAACGTGTAGCCCTGGGCCTGGACGGGCGAGCCGGGCACGAGGCGCTCGCTCGCGAGCGGTTCCTCGGTACCGACGCGCTGGAGTTCCATGTGGGCCTGACCGGCGGGGATGTCGCTTCGCACCTGCCCGGAGGCCGGCATGACGACGTAGAGGTCGAGGTCGGTGCCGGGCACGGTGACGCGGCCGATGGAGTTCTGCTCGTCGTCGGAGGTGAACTGCAGCGGGATGCCGCCGGAGAAGACCCGCCCGCCGTTCCCGTCGGTGATCGTCACGACGGCCGAGGTGCCGAACCAGGACTGGTGGATCTTCACGCCGTCGTGACGCAACGGGGCGTTGACCCGCACGTCCTGGCGGGCGACCTGCGTGCCGTCGTCGTAGAGGACGATGTCGCTCACGTAGTCGAGGGGGCGGCCGTCGGGGTGGTAGGTGTCGGAGAACCCCTTGACCTCGAGGGTGAGCCCGGTGCCGTGGCCGATGTCGGTCGTACTGCCGACCGTGACCGGCACGTTGAGCGAGAAGCCCGTGTTGGCACTCACGAGCATGCCGCCGAGAAGGATGACGAAGGAGGCGTGGGCGATGACGGTGCCGAACGGCATCCACCGGTACTTGTCGGCGTAGAGGCTGTGACCGGCGCCCTTGGGGTCGTCGAGCACGCGGTAGTGCTGGCGCCCGAGCACGGACCGCAGGTGCGCGAGGGTCTCCTCCGGCGAGGCGGTGACGACGAGGCTCTCCCGCGCCTTGGCGTGGTCGAAGAACGGTTCGGTGACGTGCAGGTGGGGACGGGTGGCCTTCTGCCACATGCCGGGCAGCCGGTGCAGGGTGCACGCGACGATGGAGAGCGCGAGCAGGAGGGTGAGGAGCTTGAACCACCACGAGGAGAACGTCGAGAACACCCCGAGCGCATCGAGGATCGGCACCCACCCGCCGTACTTGGGACGCTGCGCGGCGAGCCAGTCGGCGTAGGCCTGCGGGTCGGCCCGGACGTCGGCGGGGACCTGCGCGACGAGCACCCCGAGCAGGGTGCACACCGCCATCGCGAGGATGAGCAGCAGCCCGAACTTCTTGTGGTGGAACAGGCGGAAGACCCGGTGGAAGACGGCCTCGACCGGGGTGTCCGCCCGGCGCGGCCGACGCGAGGGTGGCTCGGCGGGGAGCGGGTCGAGGTCGTCGTCGACGATCTCGGGTCGCGTGTGCGTGTCGGTCATGGGCGTCTCGCTCAGAGGAGGGTGGGGGTGAGGGCGGCGACCGTGTCGAGCAGGCCGGTGATCATGAGGAAGCCGGTGAGGACGAGCAGCCCGCCGGAGGCGAGGGCCACCGCGGTCTCGTGGCGGCGAAGGCGGGACAGGTGCGCACCGACCTGCGTCGCCCCGGCGGCGATGAGGACGAAGGGGATGCCGAGCCCGAGGGAGAACGTGAGCAGGAGCGCGACGCCCTGCAGGACGGTGTCGCTCGCGGAGGCGAGGCCGATGACGCCGCCGAGGATGGGGCCGATGCAGGGGGTCCAGCCTGCGCCGAACGCGAGGCCGAGCAGCGCGGAACGCCGGTAACTCGGGGTGAGCGTGGCGACGTCGATGCCCTGAGCACCGCCGCCCAGGACGCGCGTCGTGGGGACGCGCAGCTGTCGGTGCAGGAGAGGGATCTCGACGAGGCCCGCGACGTGCAGCCCCATGAGGACGAGGATCGCCCCGCCGACGAGGCGCAACGGGCCGCGGAGGTCACCGACGACGTACCCGACGAGTCCGATCGAGGCCCACAACCCGACGAACACGACGGTGAAGCCGGCGACGAACATCACCGCCTGGCAGACGGCCGCCCGCCGCACCTCCCGGCTCACGGTGACCTCGCCGGGCAGCGAGCCCGCGAGATAGCCGAGGTAGACGGGGACGATCGGGAGGAAGCACGGCGAGGCGAAGGCCACGATCCCGGCGGCCAGCGCGAGCAGGAACGTGACCTCCATCCGTCAGCCCTGCGTCGCGGTCGCCGTGGGGACGGCGGTGGGCGAGGTGCTCCCCGTGCCCCCCGCGGCGCCGCTCTTGAAGCGCGCGAGGTGGCTCTCGACGTTCTTCGCGAGCTCGGAGTCGGGGGCGATCTCGACGAGCTTCTGCCACGCGGCCTCGGCCTTGTCGAGCTCCGGCGGGTTCTTCGCGAAGTAGAGGAACCCCAGGTCGTAGTAGGCGCCGACGTTCTTGGGGTCCTTCTTCAGCACCTCGTTCCAGTGCTTCTCCGCGGTGGGGAGATCGTCCATGTTGAAGTGGGCGACGCCGAGGGCGAGCAGCGCGTCGACGTTGTCCGGTTCGAGCTCGACGATGCGGGCCTGGGTCTCCGAGGCCTTGCGGTAGTGACCGGCGCGGGAGTACTCGTTCGCGAGCTCCTTCATCGCCGTCGTGTTCGTGGGCTCGGCGGCGATCTTCTTCGTGAGCCCGTCGACCTTGGCCTGGTCGAGCGGCGGTTGTGTGGCCATCTCGGTGGGCATGTCCGTGGGCATCCCGGTCGCGTGCGGGTTGGCTGCGGCCTGCGCCTCGCCTCCGGCTGCGGCGGGGGCACCCGTGTCACCCAGGTGGTAGACACCGACGACGAGGAGGGCGAGCGCGGCGGCGATCCCGAGGGGCACGAGGCGCGAGCGGCGACGCCGCACGGAGGCGGTGCCCGTCCCGACGACGGCTCCCCGCGCCGCGGCGGGGGACGCGGGGCGAGCGGCGCCGGCCGGGTGGACGAACCGCGCCTCGCGCTGACCGTGAGCCCAACCGTCGAGTTCCGGTGGAGCGCCGGCGAGGAAGGCGTCGAGGGCCTCACGGGTGGACTCCACGTGGGCCTCGTCGGCGTCGGCGTCGAGGCCGAGCCAGGCCCGTGTGTCGGGGGTGTCGCGGATCATCGTGTCCTCGGCGGTTCGGCATGGATCGGGGGTGATCGGGTCTCCCCCACCCTCCCGGCTCCCGTGGGCACCGGCCATCCGTCGGCCGACATGTTTCCGGTAGGGGCCCAGGACGTTCGATATACTCCCCGGCTGCACCCTGCGTATATCGGCCTGTGCACGGGGGAGGTCCCTGTGCCCTCGCGGCCACCTCCCCACACACACCGGAGGGGAGGGGACTCCGGTCCCCTCCCCTCGTCGGCGCGACGCGGTCAGTGCGTGGGCGTTCCCGTCGTCACGGCCGTGGGCGCGTTCGCCGGGGCGTCGTCCGGCAGGTCGGCGCTGCGCACGCCGCGGAGCACGAGCTGTCCCTTGCGGGCGGCGTCGTTCGCGTCGTTGAGGACGCGCAGGGCCTCGCCGGGGGCGTGGAAGCCGTTGGAGTTCTCCGAGACGATCCAGTCGATGTAGAAGCTGGCCTTGCGCTGGTAGGCGCGGGCGGCTTCGAGGTCGTCCTTATTCGTCTTCGGGTCCTTCGCCGCCTTCTCGAGGTCGGTGATGAACTCCGAGAGCGCCTGGCTCGCCTGGTTGCGGGTGTGCAGGTGGCGTTCCTGGATCTGGGTGACCCGGTCCTTGATCTCCTGCTCGGTCTGCTTGTGGCAGGTCTGGCAGGAGGCGTTGATGTTGAACATGGGGCTGCGGACCTGGTGGTCGCTGACCTTCTGCGCGCCCTCGCGCTTGTAGGGCATGTGGCAGTCGGCGCAGCTCACGCCGGAACGGGCGTGGATGCCCTGGCTGTAGAGCTCGAACTCGGGGTGCTGGGCCTTGAGCATCTTGGCGCCGGTGAGTTCGTGGGTCCAGTCGTTCCACCCGGTCTCGTTCCAGTACCGCTCCTCGTCGCGCACGGTGTTGCCGTACTTCCACGGGAAGGTGAGTGTCTTGCCCTCGCCGGGGAAGGCGTATTCGACGTGGCACTGGGCACAGACGAACGTGCGCATCTCCTGGGCCGAGGCGTCACGGTTGACGTCGTAGTCCTTCACGCCCTGGGAGGCCTTGAGCGCCTTGATGCCGTTCTCGAACGCCGGCCGGGTGATGCGCAGCTTCATCGTCGCCGGGTCGTGGCAGTCGATGCAGCTGATGGGGTGCTCGGCGAGCTTGGTGGCCTCCGCGTAGGTCATCTTGTTGAGCTTGGCGAAGCCGGCGTGTGCATCGCCCTGGCCGAGGTCGTTGTAGATCTTCGTCATCGACGCGTGGCAGTTGAGGCAGGCGCCCGGCTGCTTGAACTCGGTGACCCGGCGGGTGCTGCGCTGGTCGACGAGCATGTAGGCGTGACCACGCTTCTCGCGATAGTCGACCGAGAAGGCGTAGCCCTTCCACATCTGCACGAGGCGAGGATCGACCTCGATCTTCTGCTCGGTGACGACCGTGCGCGGGTCCTCCGCGGTCGGGTTGTGCGGGAGCGCCTCCGAGCCGCCGTGCTGGGTCTTGGCCTGGTCGGTGGTGCGCTGGTAGGAGTCGTACTCCAGCGGCCAGTTGCGGCCCCAGATCGCCGGGTCGACGGTGGTCTCGTCGATCTCGGCGACGCGGACGTACTGGTCCTGCGCCTCGTGGCGCCGGTCCATGATGCTGATGAGGAGGGCCGCCACGCCCACCGTCACCGCCGCGACGGCGAGGATCGTCAACCCGATGAGGGTCTTGGTCCGCTTCGACGGTTCCGACGGCCGGGGTCCTTCGGCGGTCGTCTCGTCGCCCTTCGGCCCCTTGCCCGTCGGCTCTTCGGCCGTGGAACTACTCATGCTCATCACCTC
Source organism: Mobilicoccus sp. (assembly GCF_032060985.1). Taxonomy (NCBI): domain Bacteria; kingdom Bacillati; phylum Actinomycetota; class Actinomycetes; order Micrococcales; family Dermatophilaceae; genus Mobilicoccus; species Mobilicoccus sp. The sequence continues at coordinate 99,774 of NZ_DAMBGD010000002.1, read as the reverse complement.
TTGTGCCCGACGTCGGTGTGACACCTGATGCAGGAAATCTGTTCGCCCTCCGGGCGCGTGACGTGGATCCGGTCGGTCAGGTCCTCATGGCAGTACAGGCAGGCGTGCTCGGTGATCTGCTTGTTGTGCGGGCGGATCTGGATCTTCTCCGGATAGTCACGGGTCGTGAACTTCAACGAGTGCCAGAACCCGTTGTCGGCCTTGTTGATGTACTTGGCGACGTAGTTGCCGTGCGGCGCGTGACAGTCGTTGCAGGTGGCGACGTTGGTGTGGCTGCCCTTGAGCCATCCCGAGTACTGGTCGCCCATCGCGTGGCACTGGGCGCACGTCTGGGGGTTGTTGCCGAAGTAGGCCCAGCCGCCGGCATAGCCGAAGGTGAAGACCCCGAGGCCGAGGACGGCGCCGACGAGGACGGTGAGGGTGGAGTAGACCAGTCCGCGCATCCCGACGGTGCGGGCGAGTCCCGTCCACCACCGCGGCCTGCTCATGTCGTCCACCTCGCCTCTCGAACGGGTCGTGGGCGCGGCGTCCGTGACCTGGGGAGGGCACCCACGGCGTCCATGAGGCCGATTCTCCCGGCGGGGTCGGGGTTTCCCCACCCCTCTCCCGGTAGAAATCGGGTACAGGCGGGCCGGCCGGTCCTCTATCCGCGGAGGTGGGAGGGGGCGCCGAGGCCCTGCCGCACGATGTAGGCGGCGGCCTGGATCCGGTTCTCCATCCCGAGCTTCTGCAGGGCGTTGTGCACGTGGTTCTTCACCGTGCCCTCGGTGATGGACAGGCGCGAGCCGATCTCCTTGTTCGACAGGCCCTGCGCGACGAGTCGGAGGATCTCGAGCTCCCGCGCCGAGAGGAGATCCTCGGGACGGGACGGTTCGGGGGTGCGGGGGCGGCGGTCGCTCTGGCGCAGCTCGGCGACGAGCCGACCGACGAGCGCGGGCGCCACGGGGGTCTCCCCCCGCATGACGGAGCGGATCATGTCGAACAGCTCGGTGGGCCGCATGTTCTTCAGCAGGTATCCGTGGACGCCGAGGCGGACCGCGCGCAGCAGGTGATCGTCGTCGTCGTCGACGGTGAGCATGACGACCTTGGCCGCGGGAAGCTGTTCGCGCAGCAGGGCGGCGGCCTCGAGGCCGTCCATGACGGGCATCTCGACGTCCATCACGACGACGTCGGGGTTCAGCGCCTGGGACTGTTCGAGTGCGTCGATGCCGTTGACGGCCTCCCCGACGACGTCGAGGTCGGACTGAGCGTCGATGACGGCGGCGAGCGAGCCGCGGAACAGGCTCTGGTCGTCGACGACGAGCACGCGGATGGGCTCGGTGGGTGCGGCGATCATGAGGTCGCGCGGGCGTGGGCGTGACGCGTGCCCGGGATCGTCGTCGCCCTGGGGGTGGTCGTGGACATCGTGCTCGTGGACATCGTGCTCGTGGACATCGACGCGTCGGTCGTCCTCTCGGGGGTGGGGACGTACGGGTGCGGCGCAGGCGGCGGAGTGGGGAGGTCGAGCGTGATCCGCGTGCCGTGGCCCGGGGCGCTGTCGACGGCGAGGGTGCCGTCGAGGAGGTGGGCGCGTTCGGTCATCGTGGCCAGACCGTACCGGTCCTCGGTGGGGTCGGCGGGGTCGAAGCCGCATCCGTCGTCGACGATCGTCACGTGGGTACGGCTGCGGCCGTGGCCGATCCGCACCTCGACGCATCCGGCGCCGGCGTGCTTGCGCACGTTGGTGAGGGCCTCCTGCACGACGCGCAGGACGTGGTTCTGGTCGTGGGGCGGCAGGGCGTCGGCGGAGTCGGTCTCGACGTCGAGACGGGCCGGGACGCCCGCGCGCCGCGACCACGCCGCGAGGTAGCCCTCGAGCGCCTGGGTGAGGGTGTGCGTGGGGGCGGCGCTGGTCCGCAGCCCGAGGATCGCCTCGCGGACGTCGGCATAGGCCTCCTCGCACAGGGAGGCGACGTCGTCGAGTTCGTCGGCCACGTCGGGGGACGTGGCGAGGTCGGGGTGGGCGCTGATGGCGTGGATCCGCAGGTGGGCGGCGTCGAGGGCCTGCGCGAGGCTGTCGTGCATCTCTCGGGCGATGCGGTCGCGTTCGGCGAGGGCGGCGTCGTGGCACTCGTGGTGGAGGTGGGCGAGGTGGCGGGCCCGGTGGAGCGCCGAGGCGACGGTCGTCGCGATGCCGGCGTGCGCGGCGTCGGTGAGCGGGTGGGCGACCGCGTCCTCACCGACGATGGTGAGGGTGCCCAGCGGGTCGTCGGCGCAGGTGAGCGGCAGGGTGCGGCCAGGCGCCCCGGTCGCGGCGGGATGGTCGTCGAACTGCCATGTCGTCGTGTCGGACTCGGGATCGAGGCGGTCGAGGGCGTCGAGTCGGGCCGAGGCCGCGCCAGTGGCGTCCAGCACCGCCCGCAGACAGGAGTGCGCGACGTCGTCGGGGGTGTGGGCGCGGCGTGCCGCCGCGGCGACGGTCTCGATCGCCGCGAGGTCGAGACTGCGCTGGACGACCTGGCGGTGGCGCTGTTCGACCGTCGCCGCCATCGCCACGGCGAACACGGCCGTGGCGATGGTGAGGAACCCGTCGAGGAGCAGATGCCCGTGCGCGGGCCATCGGTCGGCGACGACGGTATGGCGCAGCACGGTGAGGGCGACGACCGCGACGCACGGCAGGGTGACGGCGAGAAGGCGGAGGCGGGGCAGAGGCCCGGCGAGATCGGGCACCGTCAGCACTTCGCCCGGCGACGGCCTCTCACCGCCTCTGATCAGCATCGCCATCGGTCTCCTTCGGGGTGCCTCGTGTCCCTCGACGGAATTTACCCGGTCCGGGCGCGAAAAACCCGGCGCTTCGGGGCGTGGGCCCGCCGGATCGGCCGTGGCCCTCGCCACGTTCCGGGCCTCTCCCCGGGTTCCGGTGAGCGGCACGCCGCCGCCACCACCGCGACGACGCCCGACCGGGGTGGATGCGGCGAGGCCGTCGCCGCCGACGCGATCGGCAGAGCGACCGGCGGACGCGATCGGCAGACGCTGGAGGATCGGTTGTCGGTGGGAGGCGGCAGAGTAGGCACATGTCGAGGTGTCAGGGCATCGTCCCGCCGTACCTGTTGGATTCCGTCGCGCAGCGGTGCGAGGGAGAGGTCGCCGCACGCGCCGCGCTCACTCTTCGACTCGAGCAGTCGATGCGTGCGCAACGACAGGTGCGCGCGGCCCGCCCTTCTCCGCCGTCTCCGAGGCCGGCGGCGGAGGGGATCGTCCCGCCCCACCTGCGGTCCCGGCTCGGTGAACCGACGACGTTGCGGGGGCCGCGCCCACCGGCCCGCCCTCAGTCCGCGGAGGGACAGGCCGAGAAGACCTCACCGGCCACGCCGCACCGCCTCGTCCACGATGCCCAGCAGGGCTCGACGCTGCCGGGTCGCCGCGCCCGCACCGAAGGCGAGCCACCGGTCGCCGACGAGTCGGTCAACGAGGCGTACGACGGGCTCGGTGACACGTGGCGCCTGCTGCACGAGGTGTACGGGCGCGACAGCCTCGACGGCGAGGGGCTGCCGCTCGTCGCGAGCGTGCACTACGAGCGCGGGTACGACAACGCGTTCTGGAACGGGGAGCAGATGGTCTTCGGCGACGGCGACGGGGTGATCTTCGCGAGCTTCACCGACTCCGTCGACGTCATCGGTCACGAACTCGCCCACGGCCTCACGCAGTACACCTCAGGGCTCATCTATCTCGCCCAGGCGGGAGCGCTCAACGAGTCGATCTCCGACGTCTTCGGGGTGCTCACGGCGCAGTACACCGCCGGTCAGACCGCGCACGAGGCGGATTGGCTCATCGGGGCGAAGCTCTTCTGCCCGGGGGTGAAGGGTGTCGCGCTGCGCTCGATGAAGGCTCCCGGCACCGCGTACGACGACCCGCGTCTGGGCAAGGACCCTCAGCCGGCCCACATGCGCGACTATCAGGACCTCCCGCACGACGACACCGGCGACAACGGCGGTGTCCACGTCAACTCGGGCATCCCCAATCACGCCTTCTATCGGTTCGCCACCGCACTCGGCGGTCACGCCTGGGAGCGCGCCGGCAAGGTCTGGTACGACACGATCACCCGGCGCATGCCCAAGGACGCCGACTTCGCCACCTTCGCCGCCGTCACCGTGACCGCGGCGCGCGACCGCTACGGCGACGGTGACGTCCTCGACGCGCTGCGTGCCTCCTGGGACGCCGTCGGCGTGCGACCCGCGCCCCCCGCGCGGGGGTGAGCCGCGCGGGGTCGTCGACCCGACCGAGGGAATGTCGTGACCGTCTCGAACCGGGCTCGACGACGGCCTCTGCGCTGCTCAGGCCAGGCTTTCCTTGCTTGATCGAGGTCGGCGGGCCCCCGTAGCGTCGGACGTGTCAGATACGCGGGACCTTCCGACGAACTGAAAGGCCACGCTCATGGCTGCGCTCGCCACCGTGAAGTCCTGCTCCACCACCGACTGCTCCTACAACTCCGACGGCTGCACCGCCTACGCCATCACCGTCGGTGGCGCTCAGGGTGCTGCCTCGTGCGGCACCTTCGTCGCCCTGGACGCCCGTGGCGGCCAGGGAACCGCTGACAGCCACGTGGGTGCCTGTCAGCGCCTCGAATGCACCCACAACGACAACCTCATGTGCACCGCCGACGCGATCACCGTGGGCGGCGAGGCGGCGAACTGCGAGCTGTACCAGGCTCGCTGATCGTCGAGTCGTCCCTCGATCCGAACCGAGGGTCGATCCCGTACGCCCGTGGCCGGGCCGCCCGGCCGCGGATGTCTCTCACCCGTGACGCGCGCGTGGCCCCCGGCTGTCGGGGACCACGCGCGCTCCCGGCCCTGTTGTCAGATGCGCGGAGGCGTCAGGACCGAGTCGAGGGGAGCAGGCCCGCGAGGCGGACCCGCAGGGTCGCCGCGTCGAGGGCCGGCTCGGTGAAGGCGGCGAACACGACCGACGTCGCCGGCGTTCCCACGTGCATCAACGTGAGCCCGTGGCCGTCGACGTCGACGATGTAGACCGCACCGATGCTCGCCGCACACGTGGGCGCGACGGCCCGCTCGCTGAGGACCGCCCCGGGCAGGGCGCCACGGGTGACGGCCGAGAACACGTCGAACAACGTTCCCTCGGGCAGCGAGACCACGGCCTCGTGCGCCTCGAGTTCGCCCGCCGCACCCGGGTAGACCGGCACGCTCGTCTCCGCCGCCACCTCGGCGTAGTCCAGGGGCGTGACGCCCGAGCCGTCATGCAGGACGAGCCGGTCTCCGGTCACGACGGCAAGCGCCGCGCCGGGAACCTGAGCCACCACCGCCACGGCCTCGGGCAGGGCGCCCGTCGCCAGCGCGCCCGCCACGTCGGTCGGCGACAGCCAGGTCAGGGTGGCGAGCATGTGCGCCGACGCCGACAGGATGCGGACCTGCGCCTCGGTCGCCTCGCGGTGGATGTCGACGCGCACGTCGAGACTGCCGTGGGTCGGACAGGGCGCGGAATCGCCCAGCAGCGCGAGGACCAGATCACCCGAGGCCGTCACCCCGTGGGCTGCGACGGCAACCGCGCGCTCCGGGTCATGCCGATAGGCGACGAAGGAGGCCATGCCGGCCCCGGACACCAGCCGTCGCGCCGTGGACACGGACCGCTCGCGCAGAACCGATGCCGTGGGACGGACCGTGGGAGACGCCATGCTGTGCCCTTCGTCGACGACCGTGATGCTTTGGTCAGGTTAGCCTAACCTCATCATCATGTGGGCGGCCAGGGCTCTCCATCGGCCTCCCCCTCCCACCGTCCGCCGATGGCGCACCTCGCCACCCAGATCGTGAGGTCGGTGAGCAACACTTCCCTCCTTGCTCCTCTGGTGGCCGGCCGTGCGAGCCATTGCGACGCGGCGGGGCCCCTCCGACGTCACGGCAATGAGGGCGGCGCCCCACGGCACCAGAAAGGCCCCCGCCGAGGCGAGGGGCCCACATGAGCCGCTTGTCGGTATCGAGCCGACGACCTCGTGATGACGGGCCTCGCGATGGCGCGTCACGCCCGCATCCACGCCCACCTCGACGAGAACGAACTCGACGTCGTCGCCGCCCTGGACGGTCTACGCGCATCGCAAGAGGGATGCCCCATCTGCCCAAGTCCTGCCCTGGAACGGTGTTTGCGGCCGGGCTCGCGGTTATGCCGTCCGTGCTGACGCGCATTCTGCGATTTCCGCACGGGGCCCTGAGCAGCAGAAACGCCCCCCGGCAGGCCGGGAGGCGTTGTCTGAGCCGCTTGTCGGAATCGAACCGACGACCTATTCATTACGAGTGAATCGCTCTGGCCGACTGAGCTAAAGCGGCACGCACCACCGCGCGGGAGGTGCGGGTCGAGGATAGCAAAGGCCCTGGCCGGCGCCCAAACCGTCGGCGCGGAGGGGCTCGCCCGGGGGCCCGCCGGTCACCCCGAGCCAGGCGGCCGCTCGGAGCCCGGCCTCACCGACGACCCCGGGCCTGAACAGTGGGCGAAGCTCGGCGCCGAGGATCGGCGACGCCGCGGCGCTCAGCAGGTGAGGCCGTCCTTGGGGACGGTGCCCTTGACGAGGTAGGCGTCGACGGCCTTGTCGACGCAGTTGTTGCTGCGCATGTAGGCGGTGTGGCCGTCGCCGTCGAACGTGACGAGGTGACCGTTCTCGAGCTGGTCGGCGAGCTTCTGCGCCCACTCGTACGGGGTGGCCGGGTCTCGCGTCGTCCCGATGACGACGATCGGGCCGCTGCCCGCCGCCGTGATCTTCTGCGGCGTCGCAGTCGCCTTGACCGGCCACTCCTCGCACGACAAGGTCGCCATCGCCATCGACTCGCCCCACGTCGGCGACGCCTTCTCGAACTTCGCCACGCGGGCCTTCATCGCCTCCTCGTCGACCGGCTCGGCGGGGCGGTCCAGGCAGTTGACCGCCGAGATCACCTGCATGATGTTGCCGTGGTAGACGCCCGCCTCGTCACGGTCGGCGTACTCCCGGGCCAACTGCATGAGCTGGTCACCGTCGCCGTCCTGCGCCGCACGCAACGCATCGGTGAGGCCCTCCCACGACGCCTGGTCGTACAGCGCCCGCGCCAGCCCCGTGCTGGCCCAGCCCTCGGTGAGCTCCTCGACCCGAGCGTCGTCGGTCACGGGCAGGGGCTCCTTGTCGATCTCCTTGAGGAGGTCACGCAACCCCTGCATGCCCGTGTCGGTGTCCTTGCCGAGCGGACAATCCCCCTCGGCCACACAGGCGCTCACGTAGGCACGCGTCGCCGTCTCGAAGCCGACCGCCTGTCCGAGGTTCAGCTCGTCGTTCGACAACTCCGGCGCGATGGCGCCGTCGAGCACCATGTTGCCCACCCGTGAGGGGAACAGCCCCGCGTACGTCGCGCCGAGGAACGTGCCGTAGGACTTGCCGAGGTACGTGAGCTTCTTCTCCCCGAGCACCGCGCGCACGACGTCCATGTCCTTGGCCGCGTCCACGGTCGACAGGTGCGGCAACGCCTGCGGGTACTTCTTCTTGCACGCCTGCCCGAAGGCCCGCGCCGACTCCCGGGCCGCGGCCAACTCGCTCTGGTCGTCGGGCGTCGGGTCGAGCGCCATCATGTCGTCCATCGTCGGGCCGTCGACACACGTCACGGGCGACGACTCCCCCACCCCACGCGGATCCACGCCGACCACGTCGTAGGTGCGGTGGATCGTCGGCGACACGATGGCGTCGGCCGCCCGCGCGTACTCCACCGCCGAGCCGCCCGGTCCGCCCGGGTTGACGAACAGCGCCCCCTTGGAGGAACCCGAGGCTGCCACCTTGAGCACCCGCAGCTTGAGCGAACCGTCCTGCGGCTCGTCGTAGTTCGTCGGCACCTCGACCCACGCGCACTGGGCCGTCTTGTCCCCCGCCGCGCCGCAGTCCTCCCACGTGATCTTCTGTGAGTAGAACCGTCCGAGGCCCTCGGTGCCCGTCGGAGGCTGCGTCGCCGGCGGCGCGGTCGTGCCGTCGCCGCCGGGCGAGGGCACCGAACACCCCGCCGCGAGGACCGCGACCCCGAGCAGCGCAGCGACCGTCCTCGCCGACGACACACGGCCGGTCATGCGGCGCTTTGACGTCACGAACCCACCCACGGGATGCCCTTTCCTCGCCACCTCGACGCCGCAGACTCGCCGTCGAGACGCCCCTCCCACCCGCGCGCGGCGACGTGGAGGCGACGTCGGGAACACCGTACCCAACCCCGACACCAGCCCCGACGACCGCACGGCGGCCGCGCATGCCGCGCACGGGCGAGGCGCCGGACCTCGCCCCACGACGGGTGTCCATGAGCGGGCGGCCGCCTGTTCTCGGCGTCCGCCCCGCCCCTCGCCCCCGAGACGCCGGCGAGGTCAGCGCCGCGGCAGCCGCAGGGACAGCGCCATCGCCTCGAGCGCCAACAGCAGCGGGACGTTGGCCTCGATGCGGGTGCGAGCCTGTCCGATCGCGGTCATCGCCGCGAGCAGTTCGTCGGCGCTCATGCCGCGGGCGAGGGCGTCGACCTCGGCGCGCGCATCCTCGTTGACGAGGTCCACTCCCGAGCCCAGGCGCACGACGAGCGCGTCGCGATACATCGAGAGCAGGTCGACGAGGGCGCGGTCGGTGATGTCGCGGGCGAACCGGGTGGCCCGCGCCTTCTGGTCCTTCTCCAGCGCGGCGACCTGCGAACGCACGTGCGGTGGCTGGGTGCGGGCCGCCGGGTCGGCGCCGAGGGTCTCGAGGAGTCGAGAGCGCTCGGCGGCGTCCCGCTCGGCGGCCGAGGACCCCGATTCCTCGGTGGCGATCGAGGCGAGGTCGGCGGCGGCCCCGACGGCGTCGGGCACGGTGCGGATGCGCCCGCTCATCAGGACGACCTCCCGTCGGCGGCGCCGCGCACCCTCGTCGCGCGCCAACCGGCGTGCGAGCCCGATGTGACTCTGAGCCGCGCGGGCCGCGTACATCGCCATCGCCGGGTCGACCCCGTCGCGTCTGATGAGGAGTTCGGCCACGGCCTTGGTCGGCGGCGTCCGCAGCCGGACGTGACGACAGCGGCTCCGGATCGTGATGATGACGTCCTCCTGCGACGGCGCGCAGAGAATCCACACCGTGCGCGCCGACGGCTCCTCGAGAGCCTTGAGCAGGGCGTCGGCGGCCCGCTCGGTGAGGCGGTCGGCGTCCTCGACGATGATGACCCGGTACTGCCCGACCGAGGGCCGATGCGCCGCCTCGACGACGAGCTCGCGGGCGTCCTCGACACGGATCGACAACCCCTCGGTGGCGACGACGGTGACGTCGGCATGCGTGCCGTCGAGCGCGGTCGTGCACTCCCGGCAGGTGCCGCAGCCGTGCCGGGGACAGTTGAGCGCGGCGGCGAAGGCCCGTGCGGCCGTCGATCGTCCGGAGCCCGGCGGGCCCGTGAGCAGCCACGAGTGCGTCATCGCGTCGGGATCGCTCGAGGCCCGCGACAGGGTGGCCACGGTCTGGCTCTGCCCGACGAGGTCGTCCCACACGCTCATCCCCGGTCACCACCCTCGCCGTTCGTCGCGTCGTCGAGCAGCCGTGCCACGCGCGTGGCCACCGCCTCGGCCAACGCCTCCGGCGGCTCGGCCGCGTCGAGCACGAGGTACCGGGACGGCTCGGCCTGGGCGAGGCCGAGGAACCCCGCGCGCACCCGGGCGTGGAACTCGGCGGCCTCGGTCTCCATGCGGTCCTCGGCGCGGTCGTGGCGACGGGCCCGGCCGGTCTCCGGGGTGACGTCGAGGAGGACCGTGAGGTCGGGGACGAGTCCGCCGGTGGCCCAGGCCGACAACTGTGCGACCTCCGCCGCGCGCAGGTCACGCCCGGCGCCCTGATAGGCGATCGAGGAGTCCACGTAGCGATCGGTGAGGACCACCGCGCCGCGCTCCGACGCCGGGCGGACGACCGCGGCGACGTGCTGCGCGCGGTCGGCGGCGAACAGCAGCGCCTCGGCGCGGGGGGCGACCTCACCCCCGTGCAGGAGCAGCTCGCGGATGCGGACCCCCAGCTCGGTGCCACCTGGCTCACGGGTGACGACGACCTCCCGCCCGCGGGCACGCAGCCACCGCGCCAGCGCCGCGACCTGCGTGGACTTGCCGGCGCCGTCTCCGCCCTCGAACGCGATGAACACCACGCCGAAAGACTAGGCGAGAGGGCCGACAACCCTTCCTCGGAGGACCGACGCCTCCGGTGCGAGGAGGCGCACCCGCACCACCACCACAACGGTTCACACGGCACCCTCGCGACGACCGTCGCACCCCGTCCACCGCCACAACGGTTCACTCGGCACCCTCGTGGCGGCCCGCCCACCCCGGCCACCACCACAAGGGTTCACTCGGCACCCTCGCGACGGCCCGCCCACCCCGTCCACCGCCACAACGGTTCACACGGCACCCTTATGGCGGCCTGCGCACCGGCACTCACTCTGGGGTGGGCAGCGGCCGGTCAGCTGGGAGCAGGGTCCCCTCGTCGGCGGCGCACTCCCTGGCGGCTCGGCGTTCGAGGAGGGTGATGTCGGCGGCGAAGGACCAGAGCAGCAGCACCTCGGCAGTACCGATCACCGTATGAGCAAGGGGGACCGGGACCGGCGGGGCAAGTGCCACCCCGAGAGCGGTCCCCTGGAGACCCGCGATGATGCGCCGCCGCCGGCTGGGACCGAGCTCCCCGGCCCACGCGGGGCGGAGCAGGCTGCCGGCGACGAACACGTACCGGGCCGCCCCGATGACGAGCGCATTCGGGGTGAGCGTGCGAGCGAGGACGACGGTGAGGCCGAGGAGGACGGCGGCGTCGGTCTCCATGTCGAGGCGAGCCCCCTGCGGGTGAGAAGTCCCCGTGCTCCGCGCGACGAGTCCGTCGACGGCGTCGAGGACGAGCGCCGGAATCGCGAATCCCGCGACCGCCCAGGTGCGTCGAGGATCGTGAAGGGATGTCGGCCGCAGAGCGGCAGCGAACGCGCATCCGGCGAGCACGGCTCGCACGAACGTCACGACGTCGGCTGGACGCCAGGGCGTCACGCCCCCGTCCGTCGACGTCCGTGACGTCGGTGACGTCGCAGAGGCGGGTGCGGCGCGTGGGTCCAGCTCGGGCGACTGGTGGGGCGTCGTGAAGGGCCGGGCCGCATCCCCGGGCACCGGGCGGCGGTCCGGACCCGAGGCCCGGCCGAAGCCCGACGCCCGGCCCGAGCCCGACACCCGGCCCAGGCCCGACACCTGGTCGACGCCCGACACCCGGCCCAAGCCCGACACCCGGCCCAAGCCCGACACCCGGCCCAAGCCCGACGCCCGGCCCAAGCCCGATACCCGGCCCGAGCCCGACGCCTGGTCGACACCCGCCGCCCGGCTCAAGCCCAGCGCCTGAGACAGTGCCGACGCCTGACCCGAGCCCGACGCCCAACCCAAGCCCGACGCCCGGTCGAGGTGGGGCACGGGGGTGGTCTCCGGCGCACGATCTTCTGCCGCCGTCCCGGGAGGAAGCGATCCGTCGTCGGCGTCTCCCCCATGCCCCGGGTGGGACTCACACCAGACCCGTCGCTGCTGGTCAGGGACCGGCACGGGAGGGCAGGACGGCCTGGGGGCGTCGGGTCCGGGAGGGCGGCGCCGACACACGGCGACCGCGACACCGGCGGGAAGGGCACCCCCCAGGGCGATGCCGGCAAGGCGACGGGACGGTGGTCCCCCGGCGGCGAGCGCGTGAGCGGTGACGACGAGCGCCCCCACGACCGTGAGGTCGCGGAGGCCGCGTCGACCCGACACAATCGCGTTCATGGAGTGCCGATCCTATTGGACCCTGCCCGGCGGGCGAGGCGAGATCCGCCGCGAGGCCGTGGGAGACCCCGGGGAGGGCGAGGCGCTCGTCGAGACGATCGTCTCGGGCGTGAGTCGGGGCACCGAATCCCTCGTCCATCTCGGTCGAGTGCCCGAACGCGTCCGGGCCCTCATGCGTGCCCCCTTCCAGCGTGGTGACCTGCCGGGCGAGGTCTGTTACGGCTACCTCTCGGTGGGCGAGGTGACCGCGGTCGGGCCGAACACCCCGGGCGACCTGCTCGGGCGCCGCGTCTTCTGCCTGTACCCCCACGTCGACGCCTACGTCGCGCCGGTCTCATGGCTCACCCCCGTCCCCGACGACGTCCCGAGCGAACGCGCCGTCCTCGCCGGCGCGGTCGAGACGGCGGTGAACGCGCTGTGGGACGGCGGGCCGCGCCTCGGCGACCGCATCGCCGTCGTCGGCGGCGGGATGATCGGGATCTCCGTCGCCGGGCTCCTGCGTCGTTTCCCCCTCGCGCGTCTCGAGCTGCTCGACCCCGATCCCGCGGTCGCCGAACGGGCCCGGCACATCGGAGTGGAGTGGCGGGACCCCGCCGAGGGCGCCGGTGGGTGCGACCTCGTGTTCCACGCCTCCTCCACCGCAGCCGGACTCGCCCGGTCACTGGAGCTGTGCGGCGACGAGGGCGAGGTCGTCGAGATGTCCTGGTACGGCACGACCGAGCCGAACGTGCCACTCGGGGTGGACTTCCACGCGCGCCGGTTGCGGATCCGCGCGAGCCAGGTCGGCATGGTCTCGGAGTCCCGGCGAGCGCGCCGCAGCACCGCCGACCGCATGGCCATCGCCCTGGACGCCCTCACCGACCCGGCCTTCGATCATCTCCTCACCGGCCCGGTCGACCTCGACGACCTTCCCGAGGCGATGGACGACATCGCCCGCGGCCGCACGCCCGCGATCTGTCACGTCGTGCGCCACCGCCGCACCTGACCCGACCACCCGGGCCAGGGCAACGCCCGACCTGCGACCACCTCGATGAAGGAGTCCCCTTGTTCCGCCTCACCGTTCGTGACCACGTGATGATCGCCCACAGCCTGCCCGACCCCTTCTTCGGCCCGGCGCAGGGCGTGCACGGTGCGACGTTCGTCGTCGAGGCGACGTGGAGCCGCCCCGAGCTCGACGAGCACGGCGTCGTCCTCGACATCGGCGCGGCGAGCGAGGCGCTGGCTCAGGTCCTCGGGGACATCGGCTACCGCAACCTCGACGATCACCCCGCCTTCGCCGGCAGGATCTCGACGACCGAGGTCGTCGCCCGCCACATCGCGGACGAACTCGCCTCCCGGCTCACCGATCCCGCGCTCACCTCCCTCGAGGTCGTCCTGCGCGAGAACCCCGACGCCTGGGCGTCGTACACCCGCGACCTGCCGTGAGCGCGGGGGGCGGTGCCGGCGCCGGCGCCGAGCCCGGGTGCCGGCGCGTCCGGTTCCTGCGTCCCACCCCCGACGTGGTGAGCGGAGGCACCGCCTACGACGAGGCCGTCCTCGCGGTGTGGCCCGGGCCGCCGCCGACCGATGTCCCTCTGCGGGGGGCCTGGCCCGACGGCCCCGGCACCTCCTCCACGCTGGCCGAGGCGCTGCGGGACGCCGACGACGTCATCGTCGACGGTCTCGTCGGCGCCGCCCACCCCGGTGTCCTCGGCGCGGCGCAGCGATCCGGGACCCGCCTCGTCCTCCTCGTGCACCTCCCCCTCGCCGACGAGACCGGCCTGGCCGCCGACCACGCCCGCGACCTGGCGAGGGCGGAGGGTGGAGCGGTCGCCCTCGCCGACGTCGTCGTCGCGACGAGCCGCACCACCGCTGACGACCTCCGGCGTCGGTATGGACGCCCCGACGTCCTCGTCGCGCCACCCGGCGTCGATGTCGACCTCACGACCGACCCTGCGGGGAGGGACGACCCGCGTACGGACTCGCCACCGCTCGTGCTGTGTCTCGCCTCGCTGACCCCGCGCAAGAACCACGTGACGCTGCTCCGAGCGCTCGCGCTGCTCGACGACCCGTGGACGGCCGTGTTCGCCGGACCGGGCGCCGACGCCGACCGTGCCCGCCTCGACGACGCCGTCGCGGCGGCCGGGTTCGGCGGCCGCGTGGCCCTCCCGGGTGTCGTCGTCGGCGAGGATCTCGAGGCGCTGTGGCGGCGCACCGACGTCCTCGTGCTGCCCTCGCTCGCCGAGACGTACGGGATGGTCGTCACCGAGGCGATCGCCCACGGCGTGCCCGTCGTCGTCGCCGCGGGCACCGGCGCGGTCGAGGCCCTCACCGACGGCGAGGGACCCGACCCCGGGGTGGCCGTCGACGCGAGGTCTCCCCGGGCCCTGGCCGACGGGGTGCGTCGAGTCCTCTGCGAGCCGGGATACCGGGAGGCCGCGCGCGGGCGCCGCACGAGTCTGCGACGGTGGTCCGACACGGCCCGAGTCCTCGCCGGGGCTCTCGCGCGTGTCCCTGCCCCCGGCGACGCCACCACCGACCATCCACCGACCGCGAGCCCCCACCCCCTCACCGCCCCACGAGCCGAGCACGAGGCCGAACGCACGAGCCCGGCATCACGGACCGGCGGATCGACACCGCGACCCACCGACTCGTCCACCCCACCGTCGACGCGGCGCCACCCATCCCGCGCCCCGAGCGAGAGCAGCTCATGACCACCGAGAGAACGCACCCCCCACAGGGGAATCCGAGCACCCCCTCACCGACGCGACCCGTCGAGGCGGACTGGCTCGCCCTGCGCCGACCTGCCGACGCGGCAGCACGCGAGGGAACCCAACGCCTGCTCGGCCGGCTCTGGAGGTATCTCCGGGCCCGCCACGAGGAGCCGGGCGAGCCCCGGCAGGTGCACCTCGTCGACGTCGGCTCCGGCACGGGCGCCAACCAGGACTGGCTCGCCCCGCGCCTGCCGTTCCCCTCCCACTGGACACTGCTCGACCACGACGCCGACCTGCTCTCCCATCCCACCGCCACCGGCCAGGCGGCCCGGCGCGTGCACGGTGGCCTCGACGTCCTCCCCCGCCTCCTCGCCGAGATCCGCGAGTCCGAGGGTGGCGGCGCGAGCGTCGTCACCGCCTCGGCGCTGCTCGACCTGCTCACCGCGGCCGAGCTCGACGACCTCGCCGACCTCCTCGTGCGCACCGGCACACCCGCGCTCTTCGCCCTCAGCGTCGACGGCGCCGTGACCTGTGTCCCCCACGACGAGGACGACGAGGTCGTCGCCCGCGCCTTCGAGGACCACCAGCGCCGAGACGGCATCGCGGGGTCCAGCGCGGCGGGTCACCTCGCGCACCGACTGCGAGCCTCCGGTGCCGAGGTCGTCGAGGCGGCGACACCGTGGCGCCTCACCAGCGCGGACGCCCCCCTGCTGCGCCGTTACCTCACCGATCGAGCGGCGGTCGCGATCGAGCAGGACCCCACCCTCGAGACCCGCGCGAGCACGTGGCGCGACCGTCGCCTCGCTCGGCTCGACGCCAGCTCCCTCGCCGTGGTCGTCGGGCACGTCGACCTCCTCGTCCTGCCGCAGTGAGTACCGTCGCGACCACCTCCCCGCCCCGCCAGGGTGGCCGGGTCGTGCGCGCGGCGCTCCAGATCGCCGTGGCGGGTGCGCTGCTCGCGTTCCTCGTCCACCTCTTCGGCACCCGGGCGGTCACGGCGGCGGGCGTGGCGATCACGCCGCTCACCGCGCTCGGGGCGATCACGCTGGGGCTCGTCGGCGCCACCGCGCAGGGGCTACGGTGGCGTGCCGTGGCCGCCGGCCTCGGCGATCACATGAGCACCCGTCATGCCATCGCGCGGTGCCTCGAGGCGGCGCTCCTCAACGCCACCCTCCCCGGGGGCCTCGCCGGTGACGCCCTCCGCGCCGCCCGCCGGGGTCGGGCCGGCGCCGGGTGGGACGGACTCACCTCCGTCGTCGGTGAACGGCTGTGCGGCACGGCGGTCGTCGTCCTCGCCGCCACGGCGGCGGTCGTCCGTCTCGGGCGGCCCGACCTCGCCGCGGGGCTCGGCGTCGTCGCCGTCGTCGTGCTCGCGGTGGCCGGGTGGTCGATGCGCCGTCTCCCGGCCCGAACCGTCGCGGCCTGCCTCGGCTGGTCGGTGATCGGCTGGCTCGCGTTCCTGGGGCTGTTCGTCCTCGCCCACGTCTCTCTCGCGCGGGCCGACGTCGTCCCTCCCCTCGCCGGGACGCGGGTCGCGACGCTCGGCGCGGCGACCCTCGCCGGGATGTCGGTCCCGGTCAACATCGCCGGGTGGGGTCCGCGTGAGGGCGCGGCCTCCGTGGCCTACGAACTCGCGGGCCTCGACCCGTCGGTGGGCTTCACGACCTCGGTGGCCTACGGCCTCCTCGCGCTCGTCTCGACGCTGCCGGGCCTGATCCCACTGCTCACCTCGCTCCTGCGCGCTCGTCGGGACGACTGACGGATCCGCGGGAGCGATGAGGCGCCGTGGCCCCGCACGGCCAGGACGACGGTGGCGACCAGAGCAGTGGCGAACGCGGTGGCGGCGAACGCGTCGTGGCGAACGTGGCGTCGGCGAGGCCGGCGTGGGGAACGCGGCGTCGGCGACGCGGCGTCGGCGGGAGGGCCCGGGACCGGGGACTCAGCCTCGCAGACGCAACTCGGTGCACACGTCGTCGCCGAGTTCGAGGCGGCGGCTGGGCGGCCGGAGGGCCTCGGCGAGAACGTCGACTCCCGAGAACCGGAGTCCCGGAACGCCGTCGCCGATGAGGACCGGCGCGGTCGTCACGTAGAGGCGATCGAGGGCCCCCGCGGCGAGGAACGCCGACACGAGCCGCCCGCCGCCTTCGACGAGGACCCGTCGAAGCCCTCGCGCGCCGAGCGCCTCGACGAGCGCCGCCGGGGCGCGCAGCCGGGACTCGGGAAGGACGAGGAGGTCGACGTGGGAGCCGAGGTCGGCCACGACCCCGGCGGCGTCGGCCTCGTGCCCCTCGGCGACGAGCCACAGCGTCGGGGCGTCGGGCTCGGTGAGCAGACGGGCCGTGCGCGGCAGGCGTGCCCTCGGGTCGATGACGACCCGCGTCGGCGGGACACCCCGCAGGGGCGCCTCGCGCACGGTGAGTCGGCAGTCGTCGCTGATCGCCGTCGCCGCGCCGACGACGACCGCGTCGACGAGGGAACGGAGGACGTGGAGGTGGCGGCGGTCCTCGACCCCCGTGACGAAGTCGGCGTCGCCGGTGCGGGAGGCGATGAACCCGTCGAGGCTCTGCCCGAGCTGGGCGATGACCAGCGGATCGGCGGTGGCCAGTGGGGCGTAGAACTCGGGGAGGTCTCCCGTGTCGGGGACCGCACCGCTCCCGCCCGGGGCATCACCGGTGGTGGGCTCGGACGCCGCGCCGGAGGTAGTCACCCCGGCACGCTAACCGGCGCGCCCCGGTGACGCCAGGACGGGCGGGGTGTGGGGGCGCTCACGGCCCTGGACGCGGCGCCCGGAGAATCGCGAGGCCTCGCAGGTCATCCCCGCATCGCGGCGGGACAGGGGCAGGGGTGGGCAGGCGGTCGAGATCAGGCGTAGGTGTTGACATGGCGTCCGAGGCTGCCCTCGGTGGCGAGGGGCATCGAGGCCATCATGCTGTCGATGAGCCGGCCGGCAGCCTGCTTCTCCGCGTCCATCGTCTTCCGCAGCATGGAGACCTGGGCGTCCTGGTAGGCGGCCGCTGTCCTGCTGCTGAGGATGCTCTGAGCAAGCGCGACGTCCATGGGTGTGAACCTTCCGTCGTCGTGTCGACGCAGCCGCGTGGCACGGTCCGGCGTCGTGGATGAATGGCAGTTCATCCGGGCTACTCATCGGCTTCGGACGGTCGACCCTGACCCTCCGAGGACGGGTGCAGGCAGGGCGGGGGGCTCCGACCGCCTCCGAGGTGGGGATCCCGTCACCAAACCTGCGCGGCGGCAGGGCTGCTCAGGGACGGGGCCGGCGCCTGCGGCGATCCTGCCATGTGGACAACCCGTCCGGAGCGAAGCGGATCTCCACCGCGGCACCGTCGAGGCCGTCGCGCCCCTTCGCGTCGCCGACCCAGAGCTGGGCACCGTGGCGCTCGGCGATCCACCGCACGAGCGGCAGACCGAGTCCGTTGCCGCCACCGGTGCCGGCGACATAGGGCTGCAGCACGTCGACGCCCTCGGGGAAGCCCGGCCCGTCGTCGGCCACGCGGATGACCGGGACCCCCTCGTCGCACACCACCGAGAGCATGACCTGCGACGGCACACCCTCGCGATGCCCGTGGCGCATCGCATTGTCGACGAGGTTCGTCATCGCCTGCCGGAGCAGCATCGCGTCACCGCTCACCTCGACGGGTTCGGAGACGTCGACGACGACGCCGTCGACCACGGTCTCCACCTCGCACGCCAGGTCGTCGAGCCGCACCGGCGTCGGTTGCACGGGCACCTCCGCGTGGTCGATCCGGGAGGCGAGCAACAGGTTGGAGGCGACCCGGCCGGCGCGGTCGGCCGTCGAGACGAGGACGCGGAGCCCGGCCGCCGTCTGCGGTTGCCCGGGGGCGAGCCCGTCGAGGGTCGTCTCCCCGATCGCGCGCATGCGGGCGAGCGGTCCGCGCATCTCGTGCGCCGCCGTCGCGAGGAACCGTTCTCGGTCCGCGAGCGCCTCCGAGGCCACGCGGAGGCTGCGGCCCGCCGCCCACCACACGAGCGAGGTGAGGACGACGAGGATGAGCGCCGATCCCCCGGCCGCGGGGATCGCGACCTCCGTCTGCAGGATCGAACGCGCGGGCGTCACCGCGAAGGCGCACCCCGAGGGTTTGTCGTCCTCCGTCGTGAGCCACCACGGCATCCCCGCCACCCGCAGGTTGCCGATGTCGGCGAAGGTGCCGTACTCGGCGGCGTCGCGCAGGCACTCGTCGGCGGCATGGCGCCAATCGCCCTGGATCGACTCCCCCTTGGTGAACAGCGTCGTGTACCCCCCGCCCTCGCGGTAGACGACGAGCAGGCCGCTCACCTGGGACGCGACGTGATCGCCGTCAAGCGCCTCGCCCGTGGGTCGACCGTCGGAGTCTCTGTAGACGAGCGCCGCCGAGCGCGACGCCTCACCGCGCAGGATCGCGTCGATGCGAGCGCTGTCGAAGGCGTCGTCGAGCAGGATGAGCATGACGGTGAACGCCGCGAGCCCGACGAGCGCGACCGTCGCGAAGATCAGGGTGAGACGCCGGCGCAGGCGGGAGAAGACGTCGTTGCCGGATCCGCCCGGCTTCACCGCCGGAGCTCCGCGACGAACCCTGCACCGCGCACCGTGTGGATGACGGGCGGGTCGCCGAGCTTGCCCCGCAGGAGTCGGATGCGGACGTCGATGACGTTGCTGCTCGGGTCGGCGAACTCGTCCCAGCAGTGCTCGAGCAGTTCCGTGCGGGACACGACGCGGCCGGCGTGGCGCACGAGGTAGGCGAGGAGACCGAACTCCTTGGGGGTGAGCAGGATCGACCGACCCGCCCTCGTGGCCCGCACACGAGCGGGGTCGATCTCGATGTCCCCGAGCGTCAGGACACCCTCGACGGTGTCGGGACATCGGCGGGAGAGCGAGCGCAGCCGGGCGAGGAGTTCCTCCATCGCGAACGGCTTGACGAGGTAGTCGTCGCCGCCGGAGTCGAGGCCGCGGACGCGGTCGTCGATGTCGGCGCGGGCCGAGAGGAAGAGGACCGGGACGCTGCAGCCGTCCTTGCGCACCCGGCGGAGGAGATCGGCGGCGTCACCGTCGGGCAGGCTGCGGTCGAGCACGGCGACGTCGTAGGTGTTGATCGACAGGCGTTCGTCGGCATCGGCGATCGTCTTCGCCTCGTCGACGGCGTAGGACTGACGACGGAGCGCCGTGGCGACGGACGATCTCAACTCGTGGTCGTCCTCGAGGAGGAGTACCCGCACGCCCCCCATGATCCACCCCTCCGCGCGTTCGTCGGCCCCGGCGCTCCCCTGAACTGCGCCGGGGCCGACGAATGGTCGGGTCCTCCCCTGTAAGGACCCGGGCCGCCGCGCCTCCCCCCGGGGAACCACGACATCCTGGTCTCCGGACCTGCCACCCGGAGCCTGACGACTGAAAGTTCTATCCCACCCTTGATGACGTTTTCGTGACGCGTCGGGCCGGGCCCGTCAGGGTCCCTCGCGGCCACGTGGGACGGCGCCTCCCGGCCACCCCGACGGTCAGCCCACGACGGCGTCGAGGGCGAGGGTGAGAGCGACCTCGCGCGCGTCACGCCCGAATCCCCGCGCGTCCCACCCCTCCCCGGCGAGGGTGTCGGCCGTGTAGAGGATCTGAGCGAACTCGACGCCCCGGAACTGAGCGCACGCCGCGAGCGACGCACATTCCATCTCGACGACCTCGCAGCCCTGCGCCAGTCGCGCCGCGAGGGTCTCGCGGGTCTCGCGATAGAACGCATCGGTCGTCCACGTCAGCGCCTCGTGGTGGGTGAGGCCGGCCGCCTCGACGGCGTCGGCGCAGGCGTCGCGCAGCCGGGGGCTCGTCTCGACCCATTCCCCCGGCGGAAGGTAGTGATAGGAGGTGCCCTCGGCGCGCAACGCCCTGGTGGGCAGGACGAACGCACCCTCCTCGAGATGGACCAGTCCTCCGCACGAGCCGACCGCGACGGCGCTCCGCACGCCGCCCCGGAGGACGTGCTCGAAGAGGATGGTCGCCGCCGGCCCGCCGAGGGGGATCTCGACGAAGGCCACCTCGACACCACGGTGAGTCCCGACGCGCACGGGATGGCGCCGGATGATCGTCTCGACCTCGTCCACGACCTCGTAGCCGTGCTCCTCGGCGTATCGGGTCGCCACGTCGCCGAGCAGCGTCAACACCGCCCGCTCCGGAAGCCGGACCCGTGACGTCTCCCGCTGGGCGGCCGAGATGAGGTCGTCCGGGTCGTCGTCGTGATCGAGGACGGGAAAGCTGCCGACGCTGCGCATGGGCGCCAGTCTCGCATCCGCCCCACCACGACCGACCCGCGGCAAGGTCGCCGCTCACCGCAGATGAGGACGCAGGTGAGGACGCAGCGAAGGGGTCGTGATCACCGCCGTCTCACCGCATCCTCACCTGCGATGTCCCCTGCCTTCGCGGCACCCGAGGCCGATGGGGTGCGCGGACGGCGGCCTTCGCCAGGCCGATGTCCCGGCACGTCAGCGATCGAGCGGGGCACCCTCGACGAGACCGAGCCGCGCGGCGCGCACGAGACGTCGGGGCACGACGACGGTGCGCCCGTTGACGGTCACGGGCACGAGGTCGGGCGGACTCGCCTTCCACTGGGCGCGCCGGCTGCGGGTGTTGGCGCGGGACATCTTGCGCTTGGGAACTGCCATGAGGGTCTCGCTCTCGTGTCGTGTCGGGCGGCGTCGGCCGCATCGGGGGGCCGGGTCGGCACCGGGCCATCCCGGTCCGCGCCGGATCGGCCGGGCTGATCGGGGTGGTCGGGCCGCTGGCGTGGTCGGTCGGTCGGTGCGTCGGTCGGACGCACCGTTGGACGATGGTGTGCACCTCGGAACGCCGGTGCCGGTCAGGCGGCCTGGTGGCGCTCGCCGAGCCAGGGGTCGAAGCCGTCGTCCTCACCGGCCCAGGCTCGGAACCCGTCGGCGAGTTCGACGTCGGTGAGCAGGGAGGCGTGGAACGCGGCGACGACCTCCTCCGCCTCGCCCTCGACGCCGGTGACGACCATGCGGGTGCAGGCGTCGCAGCCGACGTCCTGCCAGGTGGCGAGATCGCCGAGGCTGATCCGGCCTCCGGCGCCCTCCCACTGACAGGCGGTGTGCGGGCGGGTCGGGAGCCAGAAGACCCCGCGGCTGCGACCGGGACGACCACCGAGGATCTCGAGGTTCTCGCGCAGCCGCTCCGGATGGAACGGTCGCCACGATTCGAGCGTGACGGTCCACACGCCCTCACGGCACGGCACGCATCCGTCGGCCCCGGCGCGATGATCGGTGAGGGGATCGCCGCGGTGGAGCACGTCCTCCCGGTCACGGGGGGTGAGCAGCGCGAACGCGTCGACCTCGTGCAGGGGCGAGCGTTCGGTCCGCACGGGCGAGAGGTGATCGAGCAGTGCCTCGCCGAGGGCGTCGGGCGTGCCGTCGAGGAGCACGACGTCGGCGCCCTCGATCTGACGGACGAGCACCTCGCCGAGCGCGCGTTCGTCGTCCTCGGACAGGGCGAGTCCCCGCTCGGTGAGCAGGTCGTCGCCGCACACGTCCCACGCGAGGTCGCCGGTCGCGACCGCGCTGATGACGGCGCCGATCGTGATGATCCCCTCGTCGGCGAGTTCGACCAGCGCCCGCAACACGGGCACGGGCTCGGCCGTGACGGGCAGGGCGAGGACGATCGCCGCGGGGTTCGTCGCGGCGAGGTCGCGCACCGTCGGGAGGATGTCCTCCCTCAGAGCGCAGCCGAGGCACGCGTGATCGAGCGGCCTCGTCTCGTCGTCGCGGATCCCCTCGGCACCCTGAATGAGGCGCCGCAGGGTGCCACCGCCGTGGTCGATGTCGTGGCTGACGACGACGGCCCCCGGGAGATCGAGCAGCAGACCTGCACCGACCGAGGCGCGCAACACCTCGTCGACCGAGCAGCAGGTGATGACGGGGATCACCGCGAGTGCCTCGTCGCGGGCCAGTCGGTGCGCTCGACACCGTCGGCGCCCTCGGCCCCGGTGGCGCCGGTCGAGGCCGCGGCCCCCTTGGTCGCGCGGCCGTAGCGGCGCAGGTACTTCTCGACGCGGCCTTCGCTGTCGAGCACACGGGCCGTGCCGGTCCAGAAGGGATGGCTGGCCGAGGACACCTCGACGTCGACGACGGGGTAGGTCTGACCGTCCTCCCACTCGATCGTCGCCGCGGGCGTCGCGGTCGAACGGGTGAGGAACGCGTACCCGGCTGCACGGTCGCGGTACACGACCGGGTGGTAGTCGGGGTGGATTCCGCTTCTCACGGGGCCTCCTGTACGTTATGGGAACGGTTCTCATTACTAGCACAGGAGGGCAGATGTCCGCACGCTGCCAGGTGACCGGGGCGACGCCACAGTTCGGCAACTCGATCTCGCACAGTCACCGACGCACCAAGCGCCGCTGGAATCCCAATGTCCAGCGCAAGAACTACGTCGTCCCCAGCCTCGGTCGCCGGGTGACACTCCAGGTCAGCCCCCGAGGCATGGGGATCATCGACCGGCGGGGCATCGACGCCGTCGTCGCCGAACTGCTGGCCCGTGGGGAGAAGATCTGATGGCGCGGAGCACCGAGCTACGCCCGATCGTCAAGCTGCGCTCGACGGCGGGCACCGGCTACACGTACGTCACCAGGAAGAACCGTCGCAACGACCCCGACCGCCTTCGCCTCCGTAAGTTCGACCCGCGCATCGGCAAGCACGTCGAGTTCCGAGAGGAGCGCTGAGGTGGCCAAGAAGAGCAAGATCGCCAAGGACGCCCAGCGCCGCGAGATCGTCGCCCGGTACGCCGAGCGACGGGCCGAACTCAAGCGGACGATCGCCTCCCCCGCCGGCAGCGACGACGACCGCGCCGCGGCGATGCGCGAGCTCCAGAAGATGCCGCGCGACGCGAGCCCGACCCGCCTGCGCAACCGCGACGTCGTCGACGGACGACCCCGGTCGGTGTACCGCAGGTTCGGTCTCTCCCGCGTGCGATTGCGCGACATGGCCCACGCCGGGGAACTCCCCGGCGTCACCAAGTCCAGCTGGTGAAGGCCCGGACCGAGGTCGGTCCTCACCCCCCATCCCACACCGCCACCCCGGCCATGACGGCCGACGACGGTCCGCAGACAGGAGCAACGTCATGAAGGTCCGCGCCTCCATCCGGTCCCTCGCCAAGGCGCCCGGTTCGAAGGTCGTCCGGCGCCGCGGCCACCTCTACGTCATCAACAAGCAGAACCCGCGCTTCAAGGCCCGCCAGGGCTGACCCGTCGCAGGGCAGGAACGGCCGGTCGTCCCCGGTGACCATCCCGGGACGGCCGGCCTCACCATGTCATGCCCACTCCCCGCCCCCTCCAGGCGGATGACGTCATCCGATCCGGCCCCTCGTGCGGGGGCGCGAGGAGCTTGGGTGGGCGTCGTCGGGCGCCGCCTGGAGTCCTGACGCGCGCGGCCGAGCGAGCCCTCGCGACAGCTGTCTCAGCTTTCGGATGAGGTGTGCAGCGGCCCCGCAGTCTTAGCGGCCCCGGCCGCGGATCCGGTCTTCGAGGTCGCCCTGCCCTTGCCACCCGCCGACGTCGCCGCCGTGCTCTTCGACGCCGTGCTCTTCACCGTCGCACTCTTCGACGCCGCCGCCTTCTTGGCCGGCGCCTTCTTCGTCGTCTTCTTGGCCGACTTCTTCGTGGTCTTCTTGCGGGTGGTGGGGCCCTTGGCGCGCTTCTCCGCGAGGAGTTCGTACCCGCGCTCGGGACTGATCTTCTCCGGGTCGTCGTCGCGCTTGAGGGTCGCGTTGGTCTCGCCGTCGGTGACGTAGGGACCGAAGCGGCCGTCCTTGACGACGACGGGACGCCCACTCACCGGGTCCTCGCCGAGCTCGGCCAGCGGCGGCTTGGCCGCGGCGCGACCACGCTGCTTGGGCTGGGCGTAGATGGCGAGGGCCTCGTCGAGGGTGATGTCGAAGATCTGGTCCTCGGTCGCGAGGGACCGGGAGTCGGTGCCCTTCTTGAGGTAGGGCCCGTAGCGACCGTTCTGGGCAGTGATCTCGACGCCCTCGGCGTCGGTGCCGACCACACGCGGCAACGAGAGCAACCGCAGTGCGACGTCGAGGTCGATGGTCGCGAGGTCCATGCCCTTGAAGAGGCTGCCCGTCTTGGGCTTGACCTTGGTCTTGGCCTCGCTCTCGGCCTCCGTGAGGACCTCGGTGACGTACGGCCCGTAGCGACCCGCCTTGGCGACCACCTCACGGCCCGTCTCCGGGTTGGTGCCGAGCACGCGACCGTCGTCGGAGGCCTGTTCGAGCAGTTCGCGGGCCTTCGCGGGGGTCATCTCGTCGGGGGCGATGTCGTCGGTGATCGACGCCCGACGTGCCTCCTTGGGGTCGGCGCCGGTGATCTCGCCGGTGGCGGGGTCGACCCCCTCGGGCACCTCCTCCTGGACGTACGGCCCGTAGCGGCCGACGCGGACGACCATGTTGTCGCCGAGGCGCACCGTGGAGATCTCGCGGGCATCGATGTCGCCGAGGTTCTCGACGAGGTGACGCAGGCCCGCGGCGCTCTCGGCGGAGTCACCGAAGTAGAACTTCTGCAGCCATTCCACGCGGCCGGCGTCACCGCGGGCGATGGCGTCGAGGTCGGCCTCCATGCTCGCGGTGAACCGGTAGTCGACAAGGCTCGAGAAGTGCTCCTCGAGGAGCCGGGTGACGGCGAACGCGAGCCACCGCGGGACGAGCGCGTTACCCCTGGTGCCGACGTAGCCACGGTCCTGGATCGTCGCGACGGTCGCCGCGTACGTCGACGGACGCCCGATGCCGAGCTCCTCCATGGCCTTGACCAGGGTCGCCTCGGTGTAGCGGGCCGGCGGGGACGTCTCATGGCCGTCGGCCTGGGCGTCGGTGACGTCGAGGGAGCCGCCCTCGGTGAGCTTGGGCAGGCGCCGGTCCTCCTCGCGGAGCTGGGCGGCGGCGCGCTCGTCGTCGTCGCGCCCCTCCTCGTAGGCGGCGAGGAAGCCTCGGAACGTGATGACCGTGCCGCTGGCGGAGAACTCCGCCGTGGTCGTGGCGTCGCCGCCGACGGGCGCGCCCGACGTGGGCACCGTCAGCTTGACGGAGGCCGTCGACCCCTTGGCGTCGGCCATCTGGGAGGCGACGGTGCGCTTCCAGATGAGTTCGTACAGGGCGAAGTCCTCGCCGCGCAGCTCCCCGGCGACCTGCGCGGGCGTGCGGAACGTGTCACCGGCGGGCCGGATCGCCTCGTGCGCCTCCTGGGCGTTCGCGGCCTTCTTCTCGTACCGGCGCGGGGAGGCGGGGACGTACTCCTCGCCGTACATGTCGCGGGCCTGGCCGCGAGCGGCGGTGAGCGCCGACTCCGAGAGGGTCGTGGAGTCGGTTCGCATGTAGGTGATGTACCCGTTCTCGTACAACCGCTGAGCGACGCGCATGGCGTTGCGGCTCGAGAGGCGCAGCTTGCGGCTCGCCTCCTGCTGCAGCGTCGAGGTGGTGAACGGTGCGGACGGGCGTCGTGAGTACGGCTTCTCGCTGACGTCGGCGACGGTGGCGGAGGCCGCGGCGACCGCCTCGGCGACGGCGCGGGCGCCGGCCTCGTCGAGGTGGGTGACGCTGCTCCTGAGGAGCCCGTCGTCACCGAAGTCACGGCCGGTCGCGATGCGGGTGCCGTCGAGAGCGGTGAGGCGCGCGGTGAAGGACTCGCCGGCGGCGCCGAAACGGCCGGTCACGTCCCAGTACGAGGCGGCGCGGAACGCCATGCGCTCCCGCTCGCGCTCCACGACCAGACGGGTCGCGACCGACTGCACGCGACCGGCGGACAGACCCTGACGCACCTTGCGCCACAGCACCGGCGAGACCTCGTAGCCGTAGAGGCGGTCGAGGATGCGCCGGGTCTCCTGTGCGTCGACGAGGGACTGATCGAGCTCGCGGGTCTCGTTCGCGGCGCGCTGGATGGCTTCCTTGGTGATCTCGTGGAAGACCATGCGACGCACGGGCACCTTGGGCTTGAGCACCTGGAGGAGGTGCCAGGCGATGGCCTCCCCCTCGCGGTCCTCATCGGTGGCGAGGAGGAGTTCGTCGGCGTCCTTGAGGGCCCGCTTGAGCTCGGTGACCTTCTTCCGCTTGTCGGGGTCGACGACGTAATAGGGGTCGAAGTCGTTGTCGACGTCGACGGCGAAGCGCCCGTACGGCCCCTTCTTCATGTCGACGGGGAGTTCGCTGGGATTCGGCAGGTCGCGGATGTGACCCACGGAGGCCTCGACCTCGTACCCCGGACCGAGGTACGAGGCGATGGTCTTGGCCTTGGCCGGCGACTCGACGATGACGAGTCGCCGGGATGCACTCTCAGTCACGACTGCCCGGCGTCCTTCCTCGCAGCGGTAGTGCCGCTGCCTTCCCCTCTGCGCCGACGCGCAGGTCCGCACACCGTAACGCGTACGGCGGGCACTCACCTATCCGGCGAACGAGCCCGAGGTCCCCACATCGCGAGCGCCTCCAACCCCGGAGTGTCACGACCCCTCACCCCGTCGACCCTCAGCCGGGGGGACGAGGAGCCCGTCGGCGACGAGGCGCCGGACCGGTGCGGCGAGGCGCCGGCGCAGCGATACCGGGTCCTCCTCGGTGAGTGCGGCGATGGCCGTGACGGCGACCTCGCCGGTGAGGTCACCGTCGCAGACGCTGACGAAGGCCGACAGGGCGGTGTCGGCCCGGATCGCCCGTCGGAACCCCCCGCCCTGCCGGACGAGGATGACGCTCGGATCGGCCGCGCCCGGGCGGGAGTGGCGTTCCTCGGTGACATCGGGCGCCGTGACCCACGTGGCCGCGAAGAGCTCGTCGTCGCTCATCGCGTGCAGACGCGTGCGGGCAGCGAGGCCGCGGGCGACGTGCGGTCCCATCGGAGAGTCGACCCGGCCGACGACCTCGTCGAGGTCGACCCAGCGCTCCCTCCGTTCGGCGGGGCGCTGCAGCACGACGACGCCGAACCACACGGCCCCGACGTCGCGCGAGTCGAAGTCGTCGAGCCAGGCGGTGGTCCAGGCGTCGAACTCGGGCGTGCCGGGGGCGTGGCCACCGTCGCGGGACCACAGCTCGGCGTACTCGGCCGGGTCCTGGTACTCACGGGCGATCACCCAGGCGTCGAGGCCGGCGCATTCCGGGGTGTCGAGCCATTCGCGCCACCGGTCACGCCAGTCGCCGTCCCGACGCACCTCCCAGTCGGCGAGGAAGCACGCGACCCCGCCGGGGGCGAGGTGGGTGCCGACCCCGCGGACGAACGCCTCGACGAGCGCGTCACCCTCCCGGCCTCCGTCCCGGTACTCGAACAGGGGCAGATCGGTGTCGCGCGGCGTGATGACGAACGGCGGGTTGCTGACGACGAGGTCGAACCGCTCGGGTGTCGCCCCGTCCCCGTCGGAGCCGTGTGCGCCGCGGCCCCCGCCGCTGTCCCACCCGCCCACGGGGGTGAAGAGGTCACCTCGTCGCAGGTCCCACCGCTGATCGGCGAGGGTCATGGTGAACACGGCGAACGCGAGCGCTCTCTGCGACAGATCGGTGGCGACGACGTGCTCGGCATGGCCTGCGGCGTGGAGCGCCTGCACCCCGCACCCGGTTCCCACGTCGAGGACACGGCCCCCGGGGATCCGCGGCGTCCACGCGGCGAGCGTGAGGGAGGCCCCACCGATGCCGAGCACGTGATCGGGATGGAGCGGCCGCCCGGTGACGGCCTCGGCGAGGTCCGAGGCGACCCACCACGTGTGCTCCTCGTCGCCGTAGGGCTGGAGGTCGCACGCGGCGCGCCACCGCCCACCTCCGGGCGTCGACGCCTCTGCGCTCGGCACGACGAGACCGATCCGGTTCAGGCCGTCGGCGCGCACGCGCGGGCAGGCGGCATCGAGGTCCTCACCCGCCACCGTCTCCCCGAGCGCGAACAACCGCAGGAGCGAGGTGAGCGGCGTGCGTCCGACCCGGTCGAGCGCGCGGCGCACCGGCCCGAGACGGTCCCGTCGCAACGCCGCCGAGGCCACCGGTCCGAGAAGATCGGCGACGCCCTCCGCCGTATACCCGGCCTCGTCCAGGTCCTGCCGCAACGGCACGACGAGTTCGACGGGCAGGACCGGCACCCGCGGCGACGCGGAATCCTCACCGG
This sequence comes from Mobilicoccus sp., assembly GCF_032060985.1. Lineage (NCBI taxonomy): Bacteria > Bacillati > Actinomycetota > Actinomycetes > Micrococcales > Dermatophilaceae > Mobilicoccus > Mobilicoccus sp. The sequence goes on along the minus strand of NZ_DAMBGD010000002.1, from coordinate 71,201 downwards.
CACCGACCCGCTCACGCCTGTGGCCCACACCACCGACGCCGTCCTGACCGGCACGCGCGTCCCGGGATGTCTCCATGACGCCTACCCTAGGTGCCCCCACCGACAAGCCTCGGCGACCCGGTCACCGCGCCGCCCCCTCCGGGTGGCCCCGCCCCGGCGGGGACCGGGCCACCCGGCGTGAGGCGGTGCGGGCTCACCTCACCCGCGCCACGGCACCGGCGGTCCGGATGCGGCCGGACTCGTCCCGCACGACCGCGCGGTACTCCATCAGGGTGCCCTTGCGGATGTCGGCGACGTCGTGGAACACCTGGTAGGGGGCGTTGTCGTCGGTGCCGAGAAGTACCCAGCGGGTCGACCCGGCGCGGCGGGCGTAGAACGTCGCCTCGACGAACCGGCCGGACGAGACGGCGGCACCGACCCGCATACGGCCGTCCTCGGTCCTGGTGAACGCCCTGTCGAGACGCACCGCGGGGGCCGTGCGCGCCGGCCGGATCGGGTGATCGGCGCGTTTCACGACGGCCGACATCGCGGGAACGGTGACGGTCACCCTGCCCTGCGCGTTCGACGTGAGGGACCCACGCGCCCCATGCACCGCCCGGTACCGCTCCCGCGCGTTGTAGGTCTGGAGGCTCACCGTCTTCGCGGTCGTCGCGTTGTTGACGGCGACGAGGTACTCGCGTTTGTCCGTCCCGACGCGCGAGAACGCGAAGACACCGGGCCCCTTCTGCGCGAGACGCGTGATCTGCGCACCGTCCGCGAGCGCGGGGTGCGCCTGCCGCAGCCGCGCGAGCGAGGCGATCTGCCGGTACAGCGGCGCGCCGCGGTCGAACCGATCACGCGCCCCTGCCGGGCCGGTGAGGTTCGGTTCCTGGGCGTAGAGCTTCGTCCTGGTGGCGAACATGTCCTCGCGCGCGGCCTGATCGTTTCCCGTGCCGATGAATCCCTGCTCGTCGCCGTAGTAGACGATCGGTTGTCCGCGGGTGAGGTACATGAGCGAGTTGGCGAGCTCGACGCGGCGCCGGAGCTCGGCCCTGGAGAACGTGGCCGACCCGGAGTTGAGGAGGAAGGGCAACCGGCCCATGTCGTGGTTGCCGGTGAACGTGGGGAGTGAATAGGCGTTGGAGTCCGCGTCGGTGTAGAGGTCGTCGCTGCGGTAGAACGCGGCGAGGTCCGCGGCCGAGCCACCCGCGACATAGCCCTGGGCGGCCTTCTGGAACCCGAAGTCCAAGGTCGCGGGCAGACGTCCCCGGGTGGAGTAACGGCTCATCTCGAGGGGGTCGGGATCGGCGACCTCGCCGAACATGAAGAAGTCCTTCTTGCCCCCCTGATCCGCGCGGGCGAGCATGCGCGGGGAGAACTGTTGCCAGAACTCCATGTTGACGTGCCGCGTCGTGTCGATGCGGAACCCGTCGATGCCGAGGTCGATCCACGACTCGTAGATCTTCCCCATGCCGTCGACGACCTCGGGTCGTTCGGTGAAGAGGTCGTCCAGGCCGAAGAAATCGCCGTAGAGGGAGTTCTCTCCCTCGAACGTCGTGTCACCCCGGTTGTGGTACATCGTCGTGTCGTTCAGCCAGGCGGGGACCTTGACGGTGCGGTCGGCGGGTTTCTCGAACGTCGGCGTGTACGGGAAGGACGTCGTCGGATCGAGCCGCGGGAAGACCGAGGTGCCGGCGTAGTCGCGGTCGTCGAACACACGACCGGCGGCGTCGCGGTACGGCTTCGTCGACTTGGGCACGTACGTGTACGTGTTCTCGCGATAGGAGATCACGTCCGCCGTGTGATTGGTGATGATGTCGAAATAGACCTTCATCCCCTTGGCGTGCGCGGCGGCGATCAGCTGCTTCATCTGCTCGTTGGTGCCGAAATGGGGGTCGATCTGCGTGAAGTCGGTGACCCAGTAGCCGTGATAGCCGGCGCTCTCCTGCCCCGCCGGCCCCTGCACGGGCTTGTTCTTGAACGACGGGGTGAGCCAGATGGCGGTCGTGCCCATGCCCTGGATGTAGTCGAGCCGGCCCATGAGGCCGACGAGGTCGCCACCGTGGAAGAAGCCCTTGTGCGTGGGGTCGAAACCCGTCTCCAGCCGTCCGCCGGAGAGGCCGCCGCGGTCGTTGCCGGATTCTCCGTCGGCGAAGCGGTCGGCCATGACGAAGTAGAACCGCTCCCGGGTCGGGTCCTGCCGCAGGGAGGACCGTGCGACGGGGGCGGAGACCACGGGGGCGGGCCCGTGCGCCCGACGGACCGGTGCGCCCGGAGCGGGCGCGGGGGGCGCGGCGGCAGGTGTGGGTCGGGACGGCCGAGCTGAGGGACGGTCCGTCGCGGCGGCCGGAACGGGGGCGAGCAGCGCCGCGGCGAGGGCGACGCCCGTCCCCGACGCGAGGAGTGCGACAGCGCGGGGCCGACGCACGACCGGAGGCGTGGAACTCGGTGGGGTCGTGGGTGAGATCGGCATGAGCGGCTCCTTGGGAGGCAGAAGAACTCACCTGCGCGTCGACGTGGGGGCGGCTCACGAGACGCGTGCCCCGGCGCACAGGGCCTCACGCTACGTCGGCCGGGGCCCGAGGAGGGTTGTGCGGCATGGGAACTGCGCTGGACGGCACCGACACGACGACGCCCGCCCCCGGGCCGGGACGGGCGTGGCGGTGCGTCGAGGGGGCGCCGACGCGGTCGAGCGGACGTCGGCGCCGGAGGAGGGGGTCAGGCCGTGACTTCGAGCTGCGCGCGGAGGCCGGCGAGGATCCGGGAGAGGAGGCGGGAGACCTGCATCTGGCTCACGCCGATCTCGCGGCCGATCTGTTCCTGGGTGAGCCCGCGGACGAAGCGCAGCAGGAGGATCTGACGGTCACGCGCACTCAACGTTGCGAGTGCCGGGCGCAACATCTCGGCGTCGTCGATACGGGAGAACGAGTCCGCCTCGTCGACGAGGAGGTCGCCGAGGGGAACCGATCCTTCTGCGCGCACGGGCGCGTCGAGGGACATGGCCGTGAAGCCCGCGCGGGACTGCTCGGCCTCGGCGAGCTCGTCGACGGCGACACCCAGGTCCTTGGCGAGCTCCGCCTTGGTGGGCGGACGCCCCCAGGCCTGCTCGAGGTCGGCCGCCGTGGTGACCGCCGCGCTGCGCAACTCCTGGAGGCGGCGCGGCGGGCGCACCATCCATCCATGGTCGCGGAAGTACCGCTTGATCTCGCCGGAGATCGTGGGGACGGCGTAGGCGAGGAATCCGGGCCCCTCACCGAGGCGGTAACCCTGCACCGCCTTGACGAGCCCGAGGTAGGCGACCTGAACCAGATCGTCGAGATCCGCTCCCCGTTGTGCATATCGACCCGCAAGGGCTTCGGCGACCCCGGCGTTGAGCAGGACGATCTCGTCGAGAACCGCCTGTTGACTCGCGATGTCGCTCATCGCGGAGGCACGGAGGAACAACTGCTCCGTTCGTTCCTCACGCGAGATGCTGTCCTCGGAGGCCACCAATGAAGCTCCGTCCATCCGGCCCTGTCGCGGCACGAGTCTCGACCACGGGGTCCAACCTAGCGGCCCCTTCTCGGCGGTAGCAAGGGTTGACCGACGGCGTGAGACGTGCATCCCCCACAACGACACCGCAGCTCAGCCAGGGTTCAGACTACGTTCGGACAATCGTGGTCCACGTGTCGACGGTCAGGCGGACCCCACCCCTCGGGAGGCGGCAGCCGCGGCGTCGACGGCGCTCTGCGGACTGTCGAAGACCTCGAAGACCTGATCCAGTCCTGTGATGGAGAACACACGGAGAACGCGCTCGGCCGTGCACACGATGCGGATGTCACCACCGTGCGGCTTGACCGCCCGCAGCGCACCGACGAGGACCCCGAGGCCGGTGGAATCGACGAAGGGGACGCCGCGCAGATCGAGGATCAGGCGAATACGGCCGTCGCGGAACAGTGATTCGAGGCTCGTCCGAAGCACGGGTGCCGACACGAGGTCGAGGTCCCCGGTCGTCTCGACGACCGTGAACGGCCCCAGGTCCTCGCTGGTCACGGTCAGCTCAGTCATCGCCGCCTCCTCACGCTCCGTCCGCACTCTAGACCGCGGCCCCGCACGGTCGCACTCCCCCTCCCATCCCGGGTCCCCCCGACGGGACCTCCGGGGCCCGCGTCTCCGCGCCCGACGGCACGCCCGACGACGAGGGCGGGACATGCGGGGCGCCGCCGCGGAACGCCTGTCGCACGAGGGCCGTACGGTGTCCGCGATGTCCTCCTTCGACCCCCGACACGCGCTGGACGCGCTCCCGCCGAGCGGGCCACGTCTGGCCGCGACGCGCACCCTGCCGGCCCGGGACGCCACCGTGGCCCCGTGGCCGGCGTGGGTCGCGCCGGAGGTGAGGGACGCGTTCGCACAACGCGGCATCGTGGCCCCGTACCGCCATCAGGTCGAGGCCGCCGAGCATCTGTGGGCGGGTCGGCACTGTGTCCTGTCCACCGGCACGGCCTCGGGCAAGAGCCTCGCCTTCCTGCTGCCGGCGCTGAGTGCGGTGCTCGCCCCACCCCGCGCCGCCCGTCGCGCGCCGACCGTTCTGTACCTCGCCCCCACCAAGGCGCTCGCGGCCGATCAGTTCGCCCACCTGCAGGAGCTCGGCCTGCCGGGGGTGAGGGCCGCGGTGTACGACGGCGACACCCCCACGGACGAGCGGGCGTGGATCAGGCGGCACGCGAACGTCGTGCTCACCAACCCCGACATGCTCCATCATTCGATCCTCCCCGGTCACGGCCACTTCGCCGCCTTCCTCGCCGGCCTCCGGTACGTGGTCGTCGACGAGTGCCACTCCTATCGCGGCGTGTTCGGCACCCACGTCGCCGCGATCCTGCGTCGGCTGCGTCGCCTGAGCGCCCACCACCGCGCCACGCCGACCTTCGCGTTCGCCTCGGCGACCGTCGCCCACCCCGCGCAGCACGCCGGGGCACTGCTCGGGGCCGAGGTCGTCGCCGTCACCGACGACGCATCCCCCGCCGCCGAACGCACCCTCGCGCTTCTCGACCCCACCCCCCCGCCCGGGGAGGACCGTCGATCCACGCTGACCCACGCCGCCGAGCGGCTCGCCGACCTCGTCGCCGGCGACGTGCGCACGGTCGCGTTCACCCGGTCGCGGGCTGGGGCCGAGGTCGTCGCCGAGACCGCCCGGCGGCGACTCGCGCAGGACCCCGGAGGTCGGGAGGGCACCGTCGCCGCCTATCGCGGGGGTTACCTGCCCGAGGACCGTCGCCTGCTCGAACGCGACCTGCGTGAAGGGCGCCTGCTCGGCATCGCGTCCACGAGCGCCCTCGAGCTGGGCATCGACATCGACGGGCTCGACGCCGTCGTGCTCGCGGGCTGGCCCGGCACGACGGCGGCCTGGTGGCAGCGCGCCGGTCGTGCGGGCCGCGCGGGGCGCTCGAGCCTCGTCCTGTTCATCGCCGACGAGGATCCTCTCGACGCCTACCTCGTCTCCCACCCCGAGGCCCTGTTCGACCGGCCGATCGAGGCCTGCGTCGTCGCTCCCGACAACCCCCACATCCTCGGCCCCCACCTGCTCGCCGCCGCCTACGAGATCCCGCTGCTGCCGCAGGATCTCGCCCCCGACGGCGTCTTCGGCCCCACTGCCGCGGCGCTCGTCGACAGGCTCGCCGAGGCCGGCTTGCTGCGGCGGCGCCCGGCCGGGTGGTTCTGGACCCGCGAGGGGCGCCCGCACGACGAGCTGACGCTGCGCGGCATCGGGTCGCAGATCCGCATCGTCGAGGACGCCACCGGCCGGGTCATCGGCACGGTCGATGCGGCCCGGGCGGACGCGGCCCTCCACACCGGGGCGGTCCACCTCCACCAGGGCCGCACGTACGTCGTGCGGGAACTCGATCTGGACGACGGGTGCGCCCACGTCGTCCAGGGCGACCCCGGGTGGATCACGACGGCGCGATCGGTGAGCTCGTTCGTCGTCCTCGGCATCGCGCGGGACCGCGCGGCGGACGAGGTCGCCGCGGCCACGGGAAGGGTGTCGGTGCGGTCGCAGGTCACCTCGTTCCTGCGGCGCCTGCCCGGCGGCGAGGTGATCGGCCAGCACCCTCTCGACCTGCCCGAACGGGCGATGACCACGGCGGCCACGTGGTGGACCCTCACCCCGGAGGCGTTGCAGGAGGCGGGCGTCGAGCCCGCCGACGTCCCCGGCGCCCTCCATGCGGCCGAGCACGCGATGATCGGCCTGTTGCCGCTACTCGTGGCCGCCGACCGCTGGGACATCGGCGGCGTCTCCACCGCCTGTCACCCCGACACCGGGCTGCCGACGATCATGATCTATGACGGACATCCCGGCGGGGCGGGCTTCGTCACCGAAGGGTATGAACGGGCGCACGAGTGGATCTCCCGCACGCGCGACGCCGTGTCGTCGTGCCCGTGCGCGGCCGGATGCCCGTCGTGCGTCCAGTCTCCCAAGTGCGGCAACGGCAACGAACCGCTCGACAAGGCCGGGGCGATCCGCGTGCTCGGGCTGCTGGCCGACGCCGAGGCCGGACCTCTCTCGGCGACGCGGGGATCGGAGTCCGCGAGGTGAGGGGAGGCGGCATCCGAGGCGCCGCGCGCCCCACAGGTCGGCCGGTTCGGCGAACGAGGCCACGCCTCGTCGGTGGGGCTTGTTGACAGGGCCCCGGATCTGAACCACTGTCCAGGTGACGATCAGCCGACATCTCCGAGGACGGATCCCGTGACCGCCGCCTTCCCGCCCGCCGACGAACGCTCCGCCACTTCGACGGACCTGCCTGCGGCGTCGTCGCCGGGTACGGGTGAGGCCGGGCGAGCGACCCCGGCCGCGCCCGGTGCGCACTGGGCGGACGGACCCACGCGAGACGGGGACGCGGGCGCGGGGACGGACGCGAGCGCCGGCGCGAGCCGAGCCGCGGACACGAGGGCGGGTGCGAGCGCGGACGTCGACACCGACTCGGGCGGCGCCGGTTCCGACGGCGCCGGTTCCCGGTCGCTCGCCGGGACCCCTGCGACCGATCACCCCGCACCCACGTCGGCGGTGTCGTCGAGGCTCTCCACGAGTGGCCCCACGGAGGTCGCCCGCACCGACTGGACCGCCCCCATGGTCAAGCCCCGCGAGCGGCGGCCCCGGAGCGGGTGGCGCGCGACGGCGTACACCCTCACCGGGGGCCGGTGGAACCCGGGACTGTCGGCGAAGGAACGGTACGTGCGCGACCGGGAGGCGCGCATCGCCACGCAGTTGCGTGGCCGGCACGTCACCGCGTTCTTCTGCCTCAAGGGCGGGATCAGCAAGACCTCGACGACGGCCGCGACCTCGATCGCCCTCGCGGACCTGCGGCCCGACCCGGTCTTCGCTCTCGACGCGAACCCCGACGCCGGCGACCTCGCGGAGCGGCTCGTCGGCAGCAAGCTCGCGGGGATCAGCCGACTCGCCCGCGACGTCGACAAGGTGACGAGCCTGGACGAGCTGTCCCGGTACACGGTGAGCGCCGGTCGCTTGAGCGTGCTCCCGGGAGAACCCAACCCGACGTTGGGGAACTCCCTCAGCTCCCAGGACTTCGAGAACATCATGCGGGTGGTGCAGCGGTACTACTCGTTCGTCCAGATCGACTGTGGAACCGGCGTCACCCACCCGCTGATGGCGGGCATCCTCCAGTTCGCCGACACCGTCGTCATCCCCGCGGCCTGGTCGATCACCGGCGCCAAGCGTGCCGCGGAGTCGATCGAGTGGCTCGAGGAGAACGGCTTCGAGGACCTCGCCCGCACCTGCATCGTCGTGCTCACCGCGAAGGACATCGTGAGCAAGTCCGTCGACAAGGACGCCGTCACCCAGCACCTCTGGAAGGCGGGCGACCTCATCGTCGTGCCGGCCGACCCACACGTCGCCGACGGCGCCCTCCTCGAGTGGGACCAGCTCCGGTCCCAGACCCGGGAGGCCTATCTCGACATCGCCTCGGCGATCACCGCCCGCTTCGGTCGCCACCACCGCTGACGTCGGCTCCACCGCCGTCGTCGACACCACTGCTGTCGTCGGCACCACCGCCCACGTCGGCACCACCCGCGAGCTCGTCGCTGGTCGGCCGTCGGCATCGCCGCGGGCCGCGACGACACGCCGCCCCTGGTGACGTGAGCCTTCGTGATCCCCGTGGAGGGTGTTCCAGGGCTGTGAGGGGGCCGTGATCGTCTCCTCCGGGCCTGCCCGCGCGACGGCCAACGCCTGACCGAACCGAGCGGCCGGCCCCGACGGGGCGACGCCCACGAGGATCTGGACGTCCTGCCCCTCGACGCGGCACTCGCGCACCGTCGCCCCCTGCACGCTCGCGACCCGGGATGCCTCGCCGCAGGGACTCGACACGGCCCCGGCCACGCCGATCGCCGAGGCGGCGGGGCCACCCGCCGCCACCCGGGCACCGGCGAGCGCAGCCAGGTCGGCCGCCGATTGCGCCCGGTGACTCGCGGTAGAGACGGAACCGAGCAGGAGCACGGCGACGAGCAGCACGGCCGACACCCCGATGAGGCCCAGGGCCATCACCGTGCCGCTTCCCTCGTCGTCGCCGGCGGCCCCGAGGGCACACCTCCCCAGGGCCCGTCCACGCGACCGCAGGTCACGGATCACTGCGGGCACCCCCCACCCCTCCCTCGATCGCGCCGACGGCCCTGGCCCCAGGCGCGGGGAGGGAGGACAGGATCGCCACGTCGAGGACCGGCGGGGCGGCGACGGTGACGACCACGTCTCCGCCGGTCCGCCCGAGGGTGATCGACGAGTCGCGCGGGGCCTGCCGGAGCACGACCTCACGGACGGCTGCGTCGTCGTCACCCCGTGCGGCCGCCCTCGCCCCGGCACGGGCGGCATCGACGCAGCGGACCTGGTCGATGCCGACCCGCACCGAGGTGAGGACGAGGGCGAGGACGAGCAGGACGACGGGGATCGTGACCGCCATCTCGGCCGTCACCATCCCGGCCTCACCGCCCCGTGCGAGGGACGGGGACGGCGGTCGGCACGACGCCGTCGTGTGCTCCGACCTCCCCGGTGCGATGGCCACCCCGGCACGGGGGTCCATGGGGGTGTCGATGCGGTTCGGCTGCCGACCGGCTCGCCCTCGGCGGTTCATCTCAGGAGCCGATGGACAGGGCGTTGGTGATGATCTTCGTGATCGCCGAGGTGACCGCGCCCGACTTCACCACGGCGATGAGAACCGCGGCGAAGGTGCAGGCGGCAAGGGTGCCGACGGCGTACTCGGCGGTCGTCATGCCGGCCTCGGGATCCCCCCGCAGGGCCGACCATCGGGAGACGAGGTGGGTGCGGGCGCGACGGACGATCCGGCGGGGGGCGCGGCGCTGGGGACGGGCGAGAGCGAGCGACATGGGCGTACTCCTTCGAGGAAGAGCTGATGGGCTTGCGGCGCGTGGACGTCCACGCGCCGCTTCGACTGTGCGTCGCCCCGCCGAGGCGGTTCGGGGAGCGGGCCGGACCTGTGGACAGCGCGACGCCGGACCACGAACGTGTGGACGACGGCCCGCCGGTCAGGGTGCGTCGCAGGCTCGGCAGCGATGGCCGCCCGGTTCGCGACCACCGACGGTGGATCACGGCTGCAGGACCTCGTGGGCGAGGGCGGCGACGACGGGGATCACCGTCGTGAACACGAAGGCGGGAAGGAACGTGAGGCCGAGTGGGAGGACGAGACGCACGCCCACACGTTCGGAGGCCACCTCGAGTCGATGATCCTCGGCCCGGCGGATGTCCTCGGCGGCCTCGGCGAGGGTGAGCGAGGGGGGCACCCCGGCCGCCTCGGCGAGGACGAGGGCACGGGCGACGGGTTGCCACGCCGGATCGACGGCGGACCAGGCCCGTTCGTCCTCGAGACCCCATGCGCGCGCCGCGACGACGACCGCCAGATCGGAACCCAGCCGTCCGCCCACACGCTCCGAGACCACCGACATCGCGGACGTCACTCCTCGGCCCGAGCGGAGGACGAGGGCGAGGAGGTCGGCGACGTCCGCGATCTCGAGCGTCGGGGTGGGAGCCGAGGTGGGCGGCGGCAGGAGTCGGGCGAGTCGGCCGCCGCGTCCGGCGAGGGGAGTGCCGGCGCCGGACCCGACCCCCGCGGCGAGCACGAGGGTGACGGCCACGCCGACGAGCACGGCGACGGCCAGAGGCGTCACGGGGACGCCTCGTGCCACCGACCCCCAGCGTTCATGACGGGCCTGCCAGGACCGGCCCGCGGGCGACCTGCGCCACGAGCCGCTCGACCCACCACCGACCCACCGCGACGAGGCCCAGACCCGCGGCGAGGCAGGCCCAGGCCGTCGGTGAGGTGACGTAGGCCTCGACCGGGTCGACACCGACGGCCATCGCGAGCAGGGGTCCGCCCAGCGGGAGCAGGGTGAGGATTCGGATCGACGCGCGCGCCCCCGTCGAGGCCGCCTCGACCCGGCGGCGGTGGGCGAGCTTGGCTCGCAAGAGTCGCGACACGCACGACACCGTGTCCGCGAGCGGGCACCCGGTGAGTGCGGACAACTCCCACGCCCGCGCGAACAACCGCACGTCGGCGTGGGTGCGGGCGTGCCGCACCAGGACCGTCTCCACCGATCGACCATGATCGAGGGCCGCGCGGATGTCGTCGATGAGCGCACCGCCCGACACGACCCGGCACGCCAACCGAGCCGCCTCCTCGGGGCCTCGGCCGGCACGCAGACTCGGGGCGAGCACATCGAGGAACGCGAGGAGCGTCTCGGTCTCCTTCTCGGACTCCCCACCTCTGACGCCGGGCCGCCGGCGAACGGCCCGGACGACACGCGAGACCCCCACCACGTCGGGCCCGCCGCCGCCCCTTCTGCCGCCGTCGTCCCCGGCGCCGGCGGCGATGCCGGAGCGGCGCGGCCCCGCGGTGGCACGAGCCCAGACCCTCGGGGTGCGCGCCTCGGTGGCAAGGAGCGCAGCGGCCATGGTGACGAGGACGGCGAGGATGAGCGGAACCCACCCGCCGCTCACCGCTCCACCTCCGAGCTCCACGACGACGGCTCACGAAGCGGGCGCCGATCCCGAGCGACGCGCCCGTCTCCCGTGGGCCGTCGAGACGGCGCGGGTGTCCCCGGCGGCGCCTGTCGACCGTCCTTCGCGGGAGGCCGGGGCGGCTGTGGCGGGTCGCCCGGTCTCGGCGGTGCGGACTCCCCGTCCTGCCCCTGTCGCCCGAGCCCCGCGGGTCGGCCGGGTCTCCCGCATCCTTCTGGTCCTCCGTGGTGCGGGGGCGCTGCCGCTGCTCCACGCTCCTCCACATCCGCCGATCCCTCCAGCCGTTTGGTCTCGAGCAGGTCGACGAGACGGTCGTGACCACCTTCGACCCGGTAGCCCCCCGCACGGTCGCGGACGAGCGCCGGAACGACGCACAGCCCTCTCGCGCCGTCGTCGAACACCCCGATCGACTGCACCACTCGAGCGCAACCCTCCCGATGCATGTGCACGACGACCTGCAGGGCGCTCGCGACCTGGCTACGCGTCGCCGGGGGGCTCATGCCGGCGAGGGCACCGAGCGCCTCTATGCGCGCCACGACGTCGGTGGGCGCGTTGGCGTGCACCGTGCCGCAGCCGCCCTCGTGCCCGGTGTTGAGGGCGGTGAGCATGTCCTGGACCTCGGCGCCCCGGACCTCCCCGACGGCGACCCGATCGGGACGCATGCGCAGGCTCTGCCGCACGAGGGTGGCGAGGTCGACCGCACCCCGGCCCTCGACGTTGGGCTGACGCGCCTGCAGCGAGACCACGTGCGGATGCCGAACGGTCAGCTCCTTGACGTCCTCGACGAGCACGATCCGCTCAGTCGCACTCACCTCGGCGAGCAGAGCGGCGAGGAGTGTCGATTTGCCCGAACCCGTGCCGCCGGTCACGAGGAACGCGCACCGCCGCGCCACCAGGGCGCGCAGCACGCCGGCCATCGACGGGGTGCACGCACCCCACTGCTCGAGGGCGGCCAGGGTGGGCGCGTGACTGCGCGGGATGCGCAGGCTGATGTGCGCCGCGCCGTCGACGAGCGGAGGCAGCAGGGCATGAAGCCGGACCCCTCCGGGGAGGAGTCCGTCGACGAACGGACTCGCGTCGTCGAGGCGGCGACCTGCCGAGCCCGCAAGGCGGACGGCGAGGCGGCGCAGATCGGTCGCGTCCCCGACGTGCACCTGCACCCGAGTGAGACCGGCGCCTCGGTCGATCCACACCCCGTCGGTGCCGTTCACGAGGACGTCGGTGACCTCGGGATCCTCGACGAGATCGGCGAGGGGCCCACTACCGAGCAGCGCGTCCTCGATGGAGGACACCCGCCTCGCGGCGCCTGCCGTCCCGAGCACCGCCGAGTCCTCGCCCACCGCCCCCGCGACCCGGACGGGGGTGGGACCGCGACCGCGCCTGATGTGATCCCAGACCGCTGCGGTGGTCATGCCGACCTCCGGCCGGAGTGGCGCGGCACGGGGCCGCGACGCGATGCCGGGACCACGGGGTCGCGGTCGAGTCGCATCGGCCGGAGACGGGTGAGGATCCCGTCCACGGCCTTCGCCAAACGTCCCCGGTCCGGCGGCGGACGACCGTCGGTGAGACACGCCTCGACCTTGGGGTCGGTGGGGACGGCACCGAGGAACGGCACGTCGAGGAGGTGGGGCAGGCGCTGGTCGAGGTCGGCGGCCGCACCGCGGTCGGTTCGGCAGGCGAGCCACAGCACGTCGTGGACGGCGTCGAGATGCGGGACCGAGGCCGCCGCCCCCGCGAGCGCCGACACCGTCGTGCCCGTGAGGGCGATGACCTCGTCGCTCACGCCGGCGACCTCACCCTCCCAGCACTCCCCCGCCCGCGGGGCGTCGAGGACGACGATGTCGCTCACCGACCGCAACGCCGTGACGACCGCCGACAGGACCTCCCCCGAGGGCACGACGGGGAACTCGCGGTCGAAGGACAGCACCCCGCAGCGGTCCGCGAGAGGAAGGCGACCGAAGATCTCGACACCGTCGAGGGGACCGGCGGCGTCGGCGAGGTCTCGCCAGCGGATCCCGGGGAACTCGTCCACGCCGAGCACCACGTCGAGCCCCCCGCCGTACGGGCGGGCGTCGACGGCGACGACCGCCGCGCCCAGCTCGGAGGCACGCATCGCCAGGGCGGAGGCGAGGACGGAGGCGCCGACACCACCGGCGGTGCCGACGACGGAGATCACACGGGACATGGGCGCAGCCTGCAGGCGCAGGCACCCCCGGCGCCCCGGGCGCGGCGCGAGCTGTGGACGAGACGGCGTGCCGCGCGCGGGTGTGGACGAGCCACGGGTCGGCACGGTTCGGCCGGCCTTCCTGGGTGAGCAGCCCTGCCATCCCAGGCACCCGCGCGACTGCGTCCCGCCTCGACGCGCTGAGGACGGCGGCAGAGACCCGCGCATGCGGCTGGACGCGAGCTGGAAGCGGACATGGGGCGGCCCCCGCTGGGGGGACAACGGGGGCCGCCAAACGCGCCTAGCCCCGGGGGGGAGGAGCTGGTGCGCCGCGCTCAACCCGAAGGGAGCGCTGTCACCATTGTGCGGGTTGGACGTCCGATTGGCAATTCCAAGTCGGGAGAAAGTCGCTCGAATGCGTCCGCCCGCACGCCTCCCCCGATCAAGCCCGTGACCAGCACAGACACGCCCGCACAGGCCCCGCCTGGCATTCACGGCATCCCACCTCCGGGACTTCGGGACGGGTCGGGTCTGTCGCGGCGCCGGTCGGGCCCCGGCGACGGGGGGCCGACCTGTGCCGACACGCCGTGTCGACGCGGCGGCGCGCACCGGTCGACCCCGACGTGGCCGGCACACGGGTGGCCCCAGGAGAACCGACTTGCGGACGGCGGTCACCGCGGGCCCCGCGCGCGCCGCACTGCGGCGGCCCGTCACGGCACCGCGGCTGGGCGGGGCCGACGACCCCTCCGGGGCCCGTGGCCGATCTCCGTCCCCAGGACCCCACCGGGAGTGGGGCAGGCCCCTGCCGGAGGGGCGAGGGTCGGAGAACTGAGCACGGGGAACCGAGCACGGGGAACCGAGCACGGAGGGGAGGGAGATCGCGAGGGCACACGACGACGGCACCCCTTGGAGAAGGAGTGCCGTCCTCGGGTGAACCGACCGGGTGATCAAGCGTGCTGTCGTAGCCGTCCGGATGGGTCAAGCCCATCAAGCGGACCGGTCCATCAGTGGACTGCCTGCGTGTGGGTGCCCGGTGTGCTCACCTGCGTCGGTCCGACGATTCCTCGTTTTCTCGACACGTTCAGCATGCGCCTACGAGGGGCTCGGAGCAAGGCTTTCCGCCCGTGAATCCGGTCATTGCGGCGTAGTCTGATCGTGGGGGCGTTCGGGTGTGGCGCCGATGGATCTGCGTGCGGCGGCGGATGCCGACACGAGGACGCCGGATGCGGCACGAGGACGTCGTCGGCCGCCCACGACGAGGCCACGGGACGTCGTGACCGACGCCCTCCGCCTCGGCCCCGCTTGCGGGGGGAGCCACCCCTGTCCCCGTCGCTCGGTGGGCCCGACCGCATCGCTCGGTGACGGTGGTCCGAGCCACTCACGGCGCGAGGTCGAGACGCCCGGCGCGGACGGCGTCGGCGATCCGTTCACCCTCGGCCGCGCCGTCGGTGATCGCCCCGGCGACGTGACGCACCCACAGCTCCACGCCCTCGCGACCGCCACGGGCATAGGCCGTGAGGGAGCCGAGGTACGGCGTCGCACCGCGGCGCAGGTGACCGGCCTCGGGCACGCTCACACCGGTCGGGTCGACCCCTCCGGCGTGTACGAGCGCCCGCTCCACCGCCCGCGCCACCAGCCCGTTCCCCCTCAGGAAGGGGCGCACCACGGCGATCTCGGCGTGGGCGAGGGCGGCGACGAGCGCGACGGGCACGCCGGGCGTGCCGACGCAGTCGAGGAGATCGACCACGCCCGACAGGCGCCCGGGCACATCGGCCGGGGGCCGACCGAGATCCGCCATCTCCGCACACTCCTGCCCTTCGCGGGGCCGACCGATGAAGGACCGGTCCTCCCCCTGCAGGATCGGCTCGGCTGCGGCGGTGTGGAGACGAGCGAGCGCCTGCCGAGGTGCGGTGCCGACGATGCGGCCGACGTGCTCGGCCTCGGCCGTCACCTGGATGGCGCCGCGGATGACCGACAGGGCGGGGTCGGGCTGCTCCGGCCACGGTGTCGCGCCGATGACGAAGGAGCGGACGACGGCGTCGTCGGACCGCGCGCCGTCCATCTCGGCCGAGCACCGCGCCCCCCGCACGCGCGACTCCCCCGCCGCCTCGGGGGCGCGTCGGCGCAGCCCTTCGTGCCAGCGCAGCCGTGTGCACGCCTCGGACGCCTCCTGCAGGGCCTCGGCCACGGCGGGCCAGGCGGCGATGGTGTGCAGCGAGTCGAGGACACGGGTGTCGGGCATGCCGCCCAGCGTAGGGGCGCCCTGCCCCACCCCCTCACCGGCAGCGGCGTGACACCCCTCCCACGCCCGGCCACCGCGGCCGTCGCGTCCCGTCCCGGTCCGCCGCCCCTCCCGCCACACGCCCCGAACGAGACGACCGTGCCCGACGCGCTGCCGTCGATCGTCCCGAGCCGCGGTCCCCGCCTCCGTGCCGCTCCCGCCGCGGCGGCATCACCGCGCGGGTAGCACCGCGGCGGCACCACCGCGGCCCCCCGCCCTCGGTCACGGTCCGGGACGGACGACGCGTCGATGACGGTGAGAGACCCTGAGCGGCACCCCGACGAGACCGGCAGGTCCCGCGTCGTCGCCCCGGGCGAGGACCGTCCACCTCGTAGAGTGCGGACGTGAGCATGGACGTGACGGTGTTGGCACGCCCGGAGTTCGGCACGGGCGCCGGCACGTTCGTGCTGGCCCTCATCGCCGCGGTCGCGGCCGTCCTCACCCTCGTCGCGGTGGTGCTACGGCTGCGCGGTCGGATCGCCTCCCCGGAGAGCACCGCGACCTACCGCACCCTGCACGCCGCGTCGACGGCGGCGTTGCACCTGCGCAACGGGCTCACCCCCGAGGCCGCCTCGCGGGCCGCCCGGGACCTGCGACCGTTGTTGGGCGTCGACGCCGTCGCGATCGGGGACGCCGGTGGCGTGCTCGCGTGGGAGGGCCGGTCCGAACACCACCGCCGCGACTTCGCCGCACAGCTCGGCACCGTCCTCACCGGCGGACGCACGGTCCGCCTCGACGAGCGCGTCGTCGCCTGCGAGGATCCCGACTGCCTCATGCGGGCCGCCATCCTCGCGCCGGTGGTGAGCGACAACCGGGTCGTCGCAGTGCTCGCCTCCTACCATCAGGGATCCTCCAGCGATCTCGTGCGCGCCACCGAGGCCGTCGCCGTGTGGATCGCGACCCAGATCGACATCGCCGAACTCGGCCGCGAACGCGGGCGCGCCGTCGAGGCCGAGCTCCGTGCCCTCCGGGCGCAGATCAGCCCGCACTTCGTCTACAACTCCCTCGCCGCCATCGCCTCGTTCGTGCGGACCGACCCCGCCCGCGCCCGTGAACTCCTCCTCGACTTCGCCGACTTCACCCGCTACACCTTCCGCCGCACCGGCCCGCTCACCCCCCTCTCGGACGAGCTCGTCAACATCGAGCGGTACCTCGTGCTCGAGGAGGCGAGGTTCGGCGACCGGATGCAGGTGACGCTGCGGGTGGCACCGGAGGTCCTCGGTGTGCGGGTGCCCTCGTTCGCCATCCAACCCCTCGTCGAGAACGCGGTGCAGCACGGCATCGAGGCCGCGACGGGCGTCGGCCTCATCCGCATCGAGGCGCACGACGTGGGCACGGAGGTCGAGATCGTCATCGAGGACGACGGCGCAGGGGCCGACCCGGAACGCATCCGGACCGTCCTCGCGGGCGACGAGGCAGGTGACCACGTCGGCATGGCGAACGTGGATGCGCGCCTGCGGCAGACGTTCGGCGACGAGTACGGGCTCACGGTGGAGACGGCGCTCGGAGCCGGCACGCGCGTGAGTTTCCGGGTGCCGAAGTTCCACCCCGACCCCGACCACTGACCCCGGGACCCACCCCGTCCGGCCCGCCCTCCGCGCGACGGCCTGCACGCCGCCGCCATTCCGTCCGAGCCGGAACCCCCCGAGCGCCGGGCCGCAGACCGTACTCTTCAGAGCATGGCAACCGACGCCCCGAGAACGGCCGGGCTGCGGGCGCTCGTCGTCGACGACGAGGCGCCCACCCGTGCCGAGCTCGCGTGGCTGTTGGAACAGGACGGCCGCATCGGGGAGGTCCGGACGGCGGCCAACGGCGCCGACGCCCTGCGCGCCCTCGAGCAGTCGCCGGCCGACGTGCTGTTCTGCGACATCCGCATGCCCGGTCTCGACGGCATGGAGCTGGCGCGTGTCCTCGCCCGCTTCGCCGAGCGGCCGCAGATCGTCTTCGTCACGGCCTACGAGCAGCATGCCGTCGACGCGTTCGACGTGTCGGCGACCGACTATCTCGTCAAACCCGTCCGTGAGTCCCGACTCGCCGAGGCGGTGCGCCGCGTCGTCGCCGCCCGCACGGGAAACGCCCCCACGCCGACGACCCCGACCGTGCCGGACGAGACGATCCCCGTCGAACTCGGCGGGGTCACCTCGTTCGTCCAACGCTCCGACGTGCTCTACGTGCAGGCGCAGGGCGACTACGCCCGCCTGCACACGGCCGAGGGCTCGCACCTGCTGCGCGTCTCCCTCACCCTCCTCGAGGAGCGGTGGGCCGAGGCCGGGTTCGCCCGGATCCACCGCAGCACCCTCGTCTCCCTCCCCGCGATCACCCAGGTGCGCACCGACGGGGGGCGCAGCATCGTCGTCGTCGGCGACGGCATCGAACTCCAGGTGAGCCGGCGCCACACCCGCGACCTGCGCGACCGGCTCATCCGACTCCCGCGGCGCGGCGGCACGGGCCAGTCGTGAGGCCCGAGTGACCACGCCCGGACGCGGCGCCCCCCGCCGCGTCAAGGTGACGTCGCCACGCCACACGGCCCCACGGGTCGGCGACCGGTCGCGCTACCGGGATCTCGACGAGGAGACCTCGCTCGGGGAGGTGTACGTCGACGCGATCCTGCGTGTGCAACGTCGCCTCGCCCTGTCGCTCGTCGCCTCCGTGGCCCTGCTCGTCGTCCTCCTGCCGATGGCCCTGTTCCTCCTCCCCCCGACGTGGCGGGTGGGGGCCGTCGAGCTGCCGACGGCCTGGACCCTGCTCGGCGTGCTCGTCTACCCCCTCGCGGTGACGCTGACGGTCCGCTACGTCCGCGCCGCCGAGCGCGCCGAGCGCGAGTTCGTCGAGCTCATGGACTCCCCGTGACCTCCGCGCCCGTCATCGTCGCGATCACGCTCACGTGCCTCGCCACGGTCGTCGGGGGGATCCACGGCGTCCGGCTGTCCCGCACCACCTCGGACTTCTACGTCGCGGGACGCAGCGTCACCCCGTGGCGCAACGCGTTCGCGATCGGCGGCGAGTACCTGTCGGCCGCGTCGTTCCTCGGCATCGCCGGACTGATCTACGGGCACGGCTGGTCGATGCTGTGGTTCCCCGTCGGCTACACCCTCGGTTACGTCGTCCTCGCCGGGCTCATCGCCGCACCCCTCCGGCGTTCCGGCGCCTACACGCTGCCGGACTTCGCCCAGCTGCGGCTGCAGAGCCCCCGCCTACGCCTGTTCACCTCGATCCTCGTCGTGCTCATCGGGTGGCTGTACCTCGTACCCCAGCTCCAGGGCGCCGACATCGCCGTCTCGACACTCACGGGCGCTCCGGGATGGGTGGGCAGCGGCCTCGTCGTCACGGTGGTGACCGTCAACGTCGTGTCGGGCGGCATGCGCTCGGTCACCGACCTGCAGTCGGTGCAGTACTGGGTCAAGCTGGTCGCGATCGCCGTCCCCGCGCTCGTCCTGATCTCGATCTGGGTGGGGGACGGGCACACCACACCGCGGTTGCCGACACCACCCGTGGTGTCGGCCGGCATGGAGATGTACGCGACCGGCTCGCTCCTTCTCGCGCTCTGCCTGGGCACGATGGGCCTGCCCCACGTCGCCGTCAGGTTCTACACCAACCGCGACGGGCAGGCCGCGCGGCGGACGACGGTGCCGGTCATCGGGCTGCTCGGGCTCTTCTACCTGTTCCCGCCGGTCTACGCCGCCCTCGGCCAGGTGTACCTGCCGGAGCTCGCCGCCGACGGCCAGGCCGACGAGATCGTCCTGCTCCTGCCGCGGGCGGTCGCACCGGGAGCCCTTGGGGAGGCGCTCGTCGTCCTCCTCGCCATCGGGGCCTTCGCCGCCTTCCTCTCGACCGCCTCCGGACTCGCCGTCGCCGTCACGGGCGTGGTCGACCAGGACCTCGTCCGCCCGCGGCTCCGCGCCTGGACCGGCGACGACGTGGACGGGATCTTCAGCTTCCGGGTCTCCGCGGTGATCTCGCTGCTCATCCCCCTGATCATCACCATCGCGCTGGGACGCGTCGGGCTCGCGACGACCGTCGGGCTCGTCTTCGCGGTCTCCGCCTCCACCCTGTGTCCTCTGCTCGCGCTCGGCGTCTGGTGGCGCGGGCTCACGGCCCGCGGCGCGGCGCTCGGCATGGCCGCCGGGGCCGCCGGCTCGTTCGCCTGCGCCGCTGCCGTCCTCACCGGGCACGTTCCCGGCGGAGTGCTCGGCCTTCTCGTCACCCGCCCCGCGGCGTGGAGCGTGCCGCTCGCGTTCGTCACCGCGGTCCTCGCCTCGTTCGCCACGGCCGACCGCGTCCCACGCGGCACACAGCGGATCATGACCCGCCTCCACACCCCCGATCGCAGCTCGAGCGGCGTCCAGCCCAGCCGCAGCGTCTGATTCGCACCGCCACCGCGTGGCGCGCCGCCCGCTCGGCGTCCTGCCCCGACCGCTCGGCGCCGACGCCCCCGCCGTCAGCCGCAACGCACGCACCGCCGGACTCTCGATCCCCGCGCCCTCTGCCGGTGACGCGGGTCACGGGCGGAGAGTGGGCCCACGCACGGCCCCGAGACCGGGGTCGCCCCCTTCCCGAACGTTCGACGCGACCACAAGGAGGTGCTCGTCGGTGGACACGACAAGCCCCACATCCTCGTCCCCGTACCGCCAGGTGCAGGAGAGCGAGGAGTTCAAGGAACTACGCCGCAGCTTCCGGGGATTCGTCTTCCCCTGCACGATCTTCTTCCTCGTCTGGTATTTCGCCTACGTCGTCCTGGCGGCGTACTTCCCCGAGTTCATGTCCATCAAGGTGGTCTCGAACATCAACCTCGGCCTCATCCTCGGCCTCCTGCAGTTCGTCACGACGTTCGGCATCACGATCGCCTACGTGCGCTGGGCCGACCGGGTCTTCGACCCCCGCGCGGAGGCCCTCCGCGCCCGCATCTCCGGCACGCCGCACGACACCGAAACGGGTGAGGTCCGATGAGCACGCTCACTGCATTGGCCCCCATGGAGGGCGCCGCCCCCGACGTCGGCAACCCGCTGCTCAACATCGCGATCTTCGTCATCTTCGTCGTCGGCACCCTCACGGTCGTCATCAAGGTCGCCGCCGGCAAGAAGTCCGCGGCCGAGTACTACACCGGGGGCGCCGCGTTCTCCGGGCGGCAGAACGGTCTCGCCATCGCCGGTGACTACCTCTCGGCGGCCTCGTTCCTCGGCATCGCCGGCGCCATCGCCCTGCAGGGTTACGACGGCTTCCTCTACTCCATCGGATTCCTCGTCGCCTGGCTCGTCGCGCTGCTCCTCGTCGCCGAGCTCATGCGCAACACCGGCCGCTTCACCATGGCCGATGTGCTCTCCTTCCGCCTCCGCCAACGTCCCGTGCGGATGGCCGCCGCGACGAGCACCCTCGCGGTGTCCTTCTTCTACCTCCTCGCCCAGATGGCCGGCGCGGGCGGTCTCGTCGCCCTCCTCCTCGGCCTCAGCGGTCGTGCCGCCATCAACGTCGTCATCGCCGTCGTCGGCGCAGTGATGATCGGTTACGTGATGATCGGCGGCATGAAGGGCACGACCTGGGTGCAGATCATCAAGGCCTGCCTGCTCATCAGCGCCGCGTTCATCATGTCGGTGTGGGTCCTCGGGCTCTACGGCTTCAGCCTGCCGGGCGTCATGGACGCCGCCGTGGCCAACTCGCCCAAGGCGGGCGAAGCGCTGCTCAACCCGGGCCTCAAGTACGGCAAGTCCGACCTCACGAAGCTCGACTTCATCTCGCTGTCGATGGCACTCGTCCTCGGTACCGCGGGCCTGCCCCACGTCCTCATCCGCTTCTACACGGTGCCTACGAGCAAGCAGGCCCGTAAGTCGGTCGAGGTCGCGATCTGGCTGATCGGTGCGTTCTACCTGTTCACGCTCCTCATCGGCTACGGCGCCGCCGCCCTCGTCGGCCCGGACCGCATCAACGCCGCGGCGGGCAAGGCGAACTCCGCCGCACCGCTGCTCGCCCTCCAACTCGGCGGACCGGTCTTCCTCGCCATCGTCTCCGGTATCGCGTTCGCAACGATCCTCGCGGTCGTCGCCGGCCTCACGATCACGACGAGCGCGACCATCGCCCACGACATCTACAACGAGGTCGTCAACCGCGGTCACGCCTCACCGGAGAAGGAGGTGCGCGTCGCCCGACTCGCCACCCTCGGCGTCGGCGTCATCGCCATCGCCGGCGGCATCCTCGCCTACGGCCAGAACATCGCGTTCCTCGTCGCCCTCGCGTTCTCCGTCGCGGCGAGCGCAAACCTGCCGACGATCCTCTACTCGCTCTTCTGGAAGCGCTTCAACACCCGCGGCGCCCTCTGGAGCATCTACGGCGGTCTCGCCTCGTGCCTGCTGCTGATCATCTTCTCCCCCGTCGCCTCGGGCAAGGAGACGTCGATCTTCCCCACCGCCGACTTCGCGCTCTACCCGCTGGAGAACCCCGGCATCATCTCCATCCCGCTCGGGTTCTTCCTCGGTTGGCTCGGCTCGGTCACGAGCAAGGAGTACAACGAGGCCAAGTACGCCGAGATGGAGGTCCGCTCCCTCACCGGCGCGGGCGTCTCCGGCGAGGTCCTCGCCCACTGACCCCGTCTCCGCCCTCGATCACGCCGCCCCGGACCCCACGTCCGGGGCGGCGTCGTCGTGCCCGCGCCGGAGGATCCGCCGACCCGCCACCGGCGACGTCCCGCGCGTCGCGCGCCCGCCGAGGATTCGCGGCGTCGACCCGCGCGGGCTCGCAGCTCGGACACGACGCGGCCCCGGACCGAGGGGGGGTCCTCGTGGTCCGGGGCCGTGTCCGTGCGGAGGACTCCGCGGCGGAGGGGGACGTCAGCGCTTGACGGCCTTGAGGGCGTCGACGATGCCGTCGCCGTAGAACGCGTTGTTCGCGGGAGTACCGGTGCACCGCGCGTCACCGGCGGGGCAGGCGTGGTCGGTCGCCTGGGCCTTGAGCAGGGCCACGAGCTGTTGCGGGGTCGCGTTCGGATGCGTGCCCTTGAGGAGCGCGAGGACGCCGGCGACATGCGGGGACGCCATCGACGTACCGGACAACAGCAGCCACCGCTGACCCATGTACGTCGAGAGGATGCGACGACCCGGAGCCGCGACGTCGATGACGCCCTCACCGTAGTTCGAGAACGAGGCGAGGGCCGACGCCGAGTCGATCGCCGACACCGTCACGACGACCGGGAGTTCGGTGGGGATGTCGAGGCAGGAGTTGTTGATCGTGCGCTGGATCGGCGTGGAGTCGTTGGGCGAGGTGTCGTCGGTCCCCTTGTTCGCGAGGTCGTAGGCGGAGTTGCCGGCGGCGGCCGCGTTGACGACGCCGCGCTTGTCGGCGAACGCGTAGGCCCGACGCATGGCCTCGACGACCGGGGCCTGGTCGACCTGGTCGCCGCACCAGAACTGGAACGGGTCGATGTAGTAGCTGTGGTTGGCCACGGGGATCTGCTTGCGAGCGGTCCACATCGTGCCGCACAGGGCGTACTCCGGGTAGATGAACCCGTCGTCGTTGACCACCTTGACCGAGGCGAGCTTGACCGCGGGAGCCACCCCGACGATGCCGACGCCGTTGCGGGCGGCGGCGACCGTGCCCGCGACGTGCGTCCCGTGCGAGCTCGTCGTCGCCTCCCAACCCGCCGAGTCGGGCACGCCACTCACGGTGCAGTTCACCGACAGTGACGGGACGATGTTGGCCTTCAGGTCCGGGTGGTCGGCCTCGATGCCGGAGTCGACGATCGCGACGGTCACCTTGCGGTCACCATCGGTGATCTGGTGGGCCTTGTCGGCGTTGATGAGGCGGTTGTTCCACTGGTCGGGCTCCATGGGGTCCTGACCGGGGGCGGCTCCGGACGGCGTGCCCGTGTACGTGCCCTCGACGTCGGCCAGCTTGCGGTGACCGGGCGGGACAGGACGGCCGACACCCGCGCCCGGGGCCTCCTTGACCGGGACCGTCCGCGTGGGACCGACGGACGCGATGGTGCCCTTGTCGCCCGAGCGGAGCGAGGAGAGGAACGAGGAGCGCGTCGACTGCACGACGAGAACGCCGATCTCCTCGTACCGCTGGACGACCGTGCCACCTGCGGCGGCGACGAGCCGCTCGGCCTTCTTGATCTGGCCGTGGTTGACCGTGCGAACGTTGACGATGTAGCTCATCGTCTGCCCCTCGGGTGCGACGACCGGCACCGGAGTGGAGGGATCTGCCTGCGGCGCGGCAGACGCCGAGAAGGCAGAGCCGACAGACATGGGAGCCACGAGCGTGCCCGCCGCGGTCAGGGCCAGACCGAAGCGCGCGAGGCGTGAGGATGGATTCACGAAGTCTCCTGAGTTCAGGGGGGTTGTCGGACATCACCGTCCGGCCGGTCCAGTAGACACGTGCGCGGGCGCGGCCTCAAGGATTTCGACCATGGTTTTCACGGGTTGCGTTCAGGTCGCCGAACGGTCGCCGGCCCGCCGGGAGGTCTCCCCCGGCGTCGCGACGCGAGTGAACACCGCTGTGAACAGGGCCGATTCGCAGCCGCCGCACTCTTTCGGAGGGCTCCCCGCCGCCCTCGCCGACACCCCTCCGACGGCTGCCGCGGCCCCGCGGGGGACAGGGTTGTCGGCGTCACCCCCTAGGCTGAACGAAAAGGGCGCCCCTCATGGCGGTGCCAGTACGGTGCGGCCCGTGGGGCCGCCGACCCGCTGATTCCCAAAGGAGGCCGTCGTGGTCCGTGCACTCACGATCCCCCTGTGCTCCGTGCTTGCCCTCACCCCCCTCGGCCTCGCGGACGCTCCCGCCTCGGCCACGGTCACGGCGTCGTCGTCCCTGCCGGCCACCCCCTCCCCCGTACGGGGGGTCGACCAGCCCTCGACACCGATCGCGCAGCGTCCGACGCACGGGCGCACGGCGAGCTACCTGGTCAACCTCCGCGACACGTCCCGCAACACCCGTCTGCTCGGGCACCGGGCGGTCGTCCGTGCGGGGGGCCGGGTCGTCGCCGCGTGGCCCGAGATCGGCGTCCTCGTCGTCCAGTCCACCGACGCCCGGTTCCTCGGACGCGTGCGCACCGCTCGGGGGGTGGAGTCGGCCGGCGCCACCCGAACCGTCCCGGTTCGCCCCACCCCGACGTCGGCCCGCATGGTCACCTCCGGGTCGCGCGGCGGGCGGGAGCGGGGGCTGTGGAACCTGTCGATGGTCCGCGCCGATCAAGCCCACCGCGTCACCCGCGGGTCCAAGGCCGTCCGCGTCGCGATCGTCGACTCCGGAGTCGATCCCACCCACCCCGACCTCAAGGGCGCCCTCGACCCGGCCACCTCCATCGGGTGCACCAACGGCGGCCGACCCGTCAAGGGTGTCGGCGCGTGGCGCGCCACCAACAACCCGCACGGCACCCACGTCGCCGGGATCGTCGGAGCCGCGCGCAACGGTGTCGGCGTCGTCGGCGAGGCGCCCGGGGTGCGCCTGTCCTCGATCAAGGTCGTCGACGAGCAGGGGATGATCTACCCCGAGTACGCGCTGTGCGGAGTCATGTCGGCAGCGCGGTCCGGCGCCCGCGTGGCCAACCACAGCTACTTCGTCGATCCCTTCGTCTTCTGGTGCGACGACCAGCCCGGTCAGCGGGCCGTCAAGACCTCGCTGCAGCGGGCGTTCGCCTGGTCCGCACGGCGCGGGATGGTCAACGTGGCCGCCGCCGGCAACTCCGGTGTCGACCTCACCAAGAAGGGCGTCGACAGCGAGAGCCCCACCGACGCGCGTGCCCGCACCCGCCGCATCAACTCCGGGTGCACCGATCTGCCCACGGAGCTCAAGGGCGTCGTCTCGGTGTCCGCGGTCGACCGCACTCGGGAGTTCGCGCCGTACTCCAACGACGGCCTCGGCATCGTCGACGTCACCGCACCGGGCGACGAGATCCTCTCGACCGTGCCCGGTGGCCGGTACGCGATCGAATCGGGCACGTCGATGGCGGCCCCGCACGCCACCGGCGTCCTCGCCCTGCTCGCCACCCGCCACCCCAAGGCCACGCCGACGCAGCTCACCGGCATGCTCAAGCGGCAGGCCCGGCCGTTGCCCTGCCCCCGCGACACCGGCTGCCGCCGCAAGGGCTCGGTCACCAGCTACTACGGCCACGGACTCGTCGACGCCCTCGCCGCTGTGAAGTGAGCCCTCGCGACCTGCCGACGTCGTGACGGTGACGACGTCGCAGGGTGGCGATGTCGTGACGGTGCACGGAGATGATGGACGCCGTGACGACGGCCACGCCAGGAGGGGGTCGGAGAGGCGGCACCGACGGCTCGCCGTTCGCCGCATGGACGTGACCGGCCGCCGACGCTGGGCCCTCCCACCCCGCGCGGGCTCGGACGGACGGTACTGTGCGGACGAGAAGTGACCTCGACCACACCGGCCCCGCCGTCGACCTCAGGAGGACCACGTGCCCGACGCCAACCTCGCTCCCTCACCGGAGTTCACCGATCAGGCCGTAGGCAAGGCCGACCTCTTCGAGGCCGCCGAGAACGACCTCGAGGGATTCTGGGCCGACCAGGCCAGGGCCTACGTCACGTGGCGCACCGACTTCGACCAGACCCTCGACTGGAGCAACGCCCCGTTCGCCAAGTGGTTCGTCGGCGGGCAGCTCAACGTCGCCGAGAACTGCGTCGACCGCCACGTCGACGCCGGCCACGGCGAGCGCGTCGCGATCCACTTCGAGGGCGCCGAGGGCGACACCCAGACGATCACGTACGCCGACCTGCAGAAGCGGGTGTGTCAGGCGGCGAACGCCCTCACCGAGCTGGGCGTCGGCAAGGGCGACCGGGTCGCGATCTACCTACCCATGATCCCGGAGGCGGTCGTCTCCATGCTCGCGTGCGCTCGGCTCGGCGCCCCGCACTCCGTGATCTTCGGCGGGTTCTCCGCCGACGCGATCCGCAGCCGCGTCGCCGACGCCGAGGCCCGCGTCGTCATCACCGCCGACGGGCAACACCGCAAGGGCAAGGTGGCGCCCCTCAAGGCCGCGGTCGACGAGGCCGCCGCCCATGAGGACTCCCCCGTCGAACACGTGCTCGTCGTGCGCCGCACCGGCGCCGACGTGCAGTGGAACGACCACGACGTGTGGTGGGACGAACTCGTCGACCGGCAGCCGGAGCAGCACGAGGCGCAGCCGATGGACGCCGAGCATCCCCTGTTCATCCTCTACACCTCGGGCACGACGGGGAAGCCGAAGGGCATCCTCCACACCTCCGGCGGGTACCTCACACAGGCGGCGTACACGAACGCCGTCGTCCACGACGTGCACCCCGACACCGACGTCTACTGGTGCACCGCCGACGTCGGCTGGGTCACCGGGCACTCCTACCTCGTGTACGGGCCGCTCGCGAACGGCGCGACACAGGTCGTCTTCGAGGGCACTCCCGACCACCCGCATCAAGGCCGCTGGTGGGAGATCGTCGAGAAGTACAAGGTGTCCGTGCTCTACACCGCACCCACGGCGATCCGGGCGTGCATGAAGTGGGGCGTCGACATCCCGGCGAAGTTCGACCTCTCCTCGATCCGCGTGCTCGGCAGCGTGGGCGAACCGATCAACCCCGAGGCGTGGCGGTGGTACCGCGAGCACATCGGCGGCGGCTCGGCCCCCATCGTCGACACGTGGTGGCAGACCGAGACCGGGGCGATCATGATCTCGCCGCTGCCCGGCGTCACGACGCTCGAGCCCGGGTCGGCCCAGCGGCCCATCCCCGGGATCAGCGCCGAGATCCTCGACGACGCGGGCGAGCCGTTCACCGAGCCCGAGAAGGTCGGCTATCTCGTGCTCACGCGGCCGTGGCCGTCGATGCTGCGCGGCATCTGGGGTGACGATCAGCGCTACAGGGAGACGTACTGGAGCCGGTTCGGTGAGAAGTACTACTTCGCCGGCGACGGCGCCAAGTACGACGCCGACGGCAACATCTGGCTCCTCGGCCGCGTCGACGACGTGATGAACGTGTCGGGCCACCGCCTCTCGACAGCGGAGATCGAGTCGGCGCTCGTGAGTCACCCGACGGTCGCCGAGGCCGCGGTCGTCGGCGCCGCCGACGACATGACCGGCCAGGCCGTGTGGGCGTTCGTCATCCTCCGCGGCGACGCCGCCGGATCCGACGAGGACAAGGTCGTCGCCGACCTCAAGGCCCACGTGTCCAAGGAGATCAGCCCGATCGCGAGGCCGAAGTCGATCATGGTCGTCTCGGAACTGCCCAAGACCCGGTCGGGCAAGATCATGCGACGCCTCCTCAAGGACGTCGCCGAGGGCCGCGAGATCGGCGATTCCACGACCCTCACCGACGCGTCCGTCATGGACTTCATCAAGAAGGGCATGAACAGGGGCTGATCCGGAGCCGACACCCGACCCGCTCCACCCCGCAGCGCCCCACCGGACTCGTGCCGGTCGGGGCGCTGCGTCACGAGGTGCCGCCTCACGCGGCCGCTGTCCCCACGCCGACCCGACTCCGACCCGGACCCGGACTCGGGCTCGGGCTCGGGCTCGGGCTCGGGCTCGGACCGATGACGTCATCCACTCTTTCTGCGCGCGCCGTGGGGGTGGGGGTCGGTAGCGTGCGGGGGGTGAGTGGAATCAGCGACCTCCTCGACCGCCTGCCCTTCGACACCCACGCCCTGCGCAAGGTGCCGGGACTCTCCGGCTCCTGCCTCCTCGAACTCGACCTCGCCCGCGGCATCGGCGAGACGGCGCCGACCTCGCCCCTGGAGGCCCTCCGCGAGCGCCACACCCCGACCCTCCACGCCGTCGTCGAAGGACTCCGGGAGGCGGCCGGCGACGCGAAGATCCTCGGGCTCATCGTCCACGCGCACGCCCCGACCCTCACCCCCGCCCACGCCGAGGAGGTGCGGGCCGCCGTCGAGGGCTTCGCTGACTCCGGCAAGCCCGTCGTGGCCTGGGCCGAGACCTACGGCGAGATGACCAACGGGGCCTGGGGCTACCTCGTCGCAACCGCCGCCGACGAGGTCTGGCTGCAGCCTAGCGGATACCTCCAGGTCACGGGGGCCGTCGCAGAGTCGCTCCACCTTCGCGGCGCCCTGGACAAGCTCGACGTCGAGCCGCAGTTCGACCGACGCCACGAGTACAAGAGCGCCGCCGAGCTGTACACCCAGACCCACCCCTCCGAGGCCAACCTCGAGATGCTCGACGCGCTCACCGAGTCCGCCCTCGAGACCTCGCTCGCCGGAATCGCGCGCGGCCGCGGCCTCGAGGTCGACGACGTGCGCACCGTGCTCGACGAGGGTGCGCTGACCCCTCAGCGCGCCCTCGACCTCCGCCTCGTCGACCGCGTCGGGTACCGCGACGAGGCCTACACCGCGCTGCGGGAGAAGGTCGGCGCCGAGGACGATGTCGAGCTGCGGTACGTCGAGCGATACGACTCCGGGTTCTCCGCCGTCGAGGCCGTGCGCGGACGCGGCCGCAAGGTCGTCGCCGTCGTCCAGGCGAACGGTGTCATCCACCTCGGGCGGGCGGGCAACTCCCCGTTCGAAGGCCGCTCGATCGGGTCGGACTCGCTCGGGGCGGCGCTGCGACACGTCGCCCAGGACGAGAAGATCGGCGCCGTCGTCCTCCGGGTCGACTCCCCCGGCGGTTCGGCCGTCGCCTCCGACGCGATCCGCCGCGAGATCCTGCAGTTGAAGAAGGAGAAGCCGGTCGTCGCGTCGATGGGTTCGGTCGCCGCCTCGGGCGGCTACTACATCTCGATGCCGAGCACCGAGATCGTCGCCGATGCCACGACCCTCACCGGCTCGATCGGCGTGCTCGCCGGCAAATTCGTCACCCAGGCCGGCTTCGAGCGGATCGGCATCAACCGTGCTCTCGTCGAGAAGGGTCGGTACGCGGGGATGCTCTCGGGCCAGCGCCCGTTCACCGAGGACGAGTGGGCCCTGCTGTCGCGGATGCTCGACGAGATCTACGCCGACTTCACGACCAAGGCGGCGAAGGACCGCGGCCTGCCCCTCGACGAGCTGGAGCCACGGGCACGCGGACGGGTGTGGACCGGCGCCCAGGCCGCCGACCTCGGCCTCGTCGACCACGTCGGCGGGCTGCGCACCGCGATCGACCGCGCCTGCGCCCTGGCCGATCTCGACCCGGAGACCACGACGACCCGCATCAGCCCCAAACTCGGCATCTTCGACCGGTTCATGCCCTCGGACAACTCCGACGCGCCCACGACCATGAGCCTTCGCCCAGACCGCCTCACCGCCGACCTGGCCGGTGGAGCCGTCCGGGCGGCCCTGGGTGAAGGCATCCCCTTCCTCGACGACGCCCTCACCGCCCTCGGGCTGCGCGGCACCGGCGTCCTCACCATGACCCCCATCCGCTGGGCCGACGGAGTGGGCCGATGACGGGCGATCACACCGGCGACCCGGCACACGACGGCGACCACCGGTCCGGTCCACCGGTGCGGGTCGACCGCAACGGACACATCGAGACGTGGACCCTCGACCGCCCGGACATCCGCAACGCGATCAGCGACGACGACATGGTCGAGGCGATCGTGGACGCCGCTGCCCGGGTCACACGCGACGACGACGTGCGCGTCGTCGTCCTCACCGGGGCCGGATCGGCGTTCTCGGCCGGCGGCAACATCACCGCGATGGCGGAGAAGTCCGGCATGTTCGGCGGGTCACCGGCAGAGCTGCGTGAGGGATATCGCCGCGGCATCCAACGGATTCCGCGGGCGCTGTACGACGTCGACGTGCCGATCGTCGCGGCCGTCAACGGCCCGGCCGTCGGGGCGGGCTGCGACCTGTCCCTCATGTGTGACCTGCGCATCGCCTCGACGCGTGCTTTCTTCGCCGAGAGCTTCGTCAAGCTCGGCATCATCCCCGGCGACGGAGGGGCGTGGTTCCTGCCCCGCGTCGTCGGCGCGGCGCGGGCCGCCGAAATGGCGCTCACCGGTGACCGCGTCGACGCCGCCACCGCCCTGGAGTGGGGGCTCGTCTCACGGGTGGTCGAGCCCGACGACCTCCTCCCCGCGGCCCATGACCTCGCCCGCCGGATCGCCGTCAACCCTCCGCGAGCCGTCCGTATGACCAAGCGCCTCCTGCGGGAGTCGGGCCACTCCAGCCTGTCGACCCTCCTCGAGCTCTCCGCCGCGATGCAGCCCCTGGGGCATCACACGCAGGACCACGCCGAGGCCCTCGCCGCGATGCGGGAGAAGCGCCGGGGCGAGTTCACCGGCGACTGACCGCGGGTCGCCCGCCTCGGTGATCGGCGGCCCTCCAGGACGCCGCCGATCCTGCCGTGACGGTGGGGAGTCCCGAGATGCTCCGGCAAGGAGACCTTCGCGCCGTCCTGCGCCCAGGCGAAGTGGCAATATCAGCGGAGTCGACGCACCCCCACACCACAGGACAAGGCGCTGACCTGCGGCAACACCACTGACGCGCGCCGTGGCCACCCCTCGACGCCGCCGCCATTGCCACATCGACGCGCACACGCACCCCGCACGCCACCCCGCCGACGACGCCGCGCCCCCGCGCTCCCGCTCGGACGATGCGGCAATCTCAGCGGAGTCGACGTCATCCCACGCCCGGCGGCGAGGCGTCGACCTGCGGAAAAGCTACCGCCCCGCCCCGGCGGGCCCCTCGACGCCGCCGACCTTGCCACATCAGACCTCGAGGGGGGCCGACGTGCTCGTGGGAACGCGGTCTCAGGTGGTCGCGCGCAGGACGGGGATGGTGGCCTCGTCGGGGCGGGCGGCGCGTTGGGCCACGGCCGCGAGTGCAGGACGCAGGTCGAGCCACCACTGCTTCTTGGGCCGACGGTTGACGAGGTCGAGCTGTTCGTCCATGTGGGCGACGGGCGCGAAGGTGACGCGGCCGTCGACGAGACCGACCGAGCGGGCCTCGCAGTCGCCGTCGGTGAGCTGGTCGGCCAGACCGTCGATGGCGTGGGTGACGAGGCGGGTGGCGAGGATGCGGTCGAACGGGCTGGGGTTCCCGCCCTGCTGGACGTGCCCGATGATCGTCTGCCTCACGTCGAAGAGCGCATGCCCCTCCTCCTCGAAGAGGCGGGCGAGGAAGTCGGTGGTGTAGAGCTCGTTCGCCTGCTCGCCTCGAATCGTGAGGTAGAGCCGCTTGCCAGCGCGGAACGACGCCGTCATCCCGGCGACGTCGTGGGAGAGGTCGGCGAGGGTGATGCCTTCCTCGGGGAGGTAGACCCTTTCGGCGCCGGACGCGAGGCCCGACATGAGCGCGAGGTAGCCGCACCGGCGCCCCATCGTCTCGGCGACGAAGCACCGGCGGGCCGCACTCGCCGACATCTTGATCGCGTCGAGGGCGGTGACCGCGCTGTTGAGCGCGGTGTCGGCGCCGATGGCGAGCTCGGAACTCGGCAGGTTGTTGTCGATGCTCGCGGGCACGAGCATGATCGGCAGGTCGAACGCGGGGAATCGGCCGCGTTCGGCGTCCATGAGGCGCACGGCCCGGTAGGCGTTGTACCCGCCGATGACGAGCAGCGCGTCGAGCTCGAGCTTCTCGATCGAGCGGCCGAGGGCGTAGAGCTGGTCCTCGGTGGGGATGCGTCGGCGGGTGCCGAGTTCGGCGCCGCCCTCGGCGGCCCAGCCCTCGACGTCACCCCACGACAGGTCGCGCACGGTGCCCTCGAGCAGGCCGGGGAACCCGCCATCGACGCCGACGATGTTCATCCCGCGGGTCAGCCCGAGCCGTTCGGCGGCACGGGCGGCGGTGTTCATGCCCGGTGCGAGTCCACCGGCGTGGACGACGGCGACGCGTGGCATCCGTTCGAAGGACTCCGCCTGCGAGGGCGGCCGTGACATCCGCTCGAAGACGCTGTACATGTCGCCGAAGCTCGCGCCACGGGCGGCGACGGCGGCCTCGTAGTTGCCCTCGTCGACGAACGTCGCGACCTCGCGGGTGCGCTGCACGGCCTCGACGAGGGGAAGCTGCGCGATGCGGTTGTGCCGGACGCCGAGGATGTGCGGGGTGCTCTCGGGCGTCGCGGCGAGGACCTCCTGCACGGCGGCGTACCCGAGGAGCGTGCTCATCCAGCGGTCGTACGCGCTCGGCGCCCCACCGCGTTGGACGTGCCCGAGGATCGTCACGCGGGTGTCCTCGCCGAGCTTCTCCGCGAGGACGTCCTTGACCTGCGTCGCGGTGATGGGGTTGCCGTGACGATCGCGCGCCCCCTCGGCGACGAGGACGATGCTGTCGCGACGACCCGCGGCGCGGCCGGCGCGGAGGAGGTCGCACATGTCGTCCTCCCACCCGTCGGCGGGCGGGATCTCGGGCACGAGGACGTAGTCGCAGCCGCCGGCGATCGCGGCCATGAGCGGGAGGTAACCGCAGTGCCGGCCCATGACCTCGACGACGAAGCTGCGCTGATGGCTCGCGGCCGTGCTCGCGAGGGTGTCGATGGCGTCGACGATGCGGTGCAGCGCGGAGTCGGCGCCGATCGTCATGTCGCTGCCGACGAGGTCGTTGTCGATCGACCCGACGAGCCCCGCGATCATGATGGCCCGGTGCGCCTGCGCCTGCTCGGTTGTGATCTCGCCGGTCTCGGCGAGTTCCGCCACGAGCCCCGGCCAGTCGCGGCGGAACGCGTCGGCGCCGGTGAGGCTGCCGTCGCCGCCGATGACGACGAGCCGGTCGATGCCGTGCTCGAGCAGGTGGCGCGCGGCGCGGAGCTGCCCGGCGCGCTCGCGGAAGTCCTTGCTCCGGGCCGTCCCGATGACCGTGCCGCCGCGGTGGAGGATGCTGCCGACGTCGTCCCACCCGATCGGGGTGATGCCGTCGCCACCGTCGACGGCGCCCTGCCAGCCCTCGTGGATCGCGTACACCTCCGCGCCGAGGTGAACGGCGGTGCGGACCACCGCGCGCACCGCGGCGTTCATGCCCTGCGCGTCGCCGCCACTGGTGAGGACCCCGATCCGCGTGCTCATGTGTGCTCTCCCTCGTCGTTGCGGTCGCGGTCACCAGCCCGGGCATGCCGAACTCCGACGTCGTCCGCGTGCCCCCACCGCCCAGGTCGGTTCGTCGAGAACTCGTGCGCGATCGGCCGGCGTCGGAACCGCTCCGGCCGGCCGTTCCCTGCCGGTCGGGCGTCGTCGGTGTGGGCACGGCCGGTGCCGTGGCCGCCTCCCATCATGCCGGGTGTCGGCTCAGCCCGTGACGGGACACAGTCCCCGGTTTCCCCTGCCGCGGCCGGCGGACGGCGTCCGGGGGGCGGACGCGGGACGCACGTCGCCCGAGGCCCGGGTGGGACTCATCGGACGCCACAGGTCGCGGCCGACGAACACGGCCCGGAGGACGTCGGGTCGGTCGGTGATGACGGCGTCGACGCCGAGGTCGAGCAGGTGGTGCATCGTGTCGGAGTCGTCGATCGTCCACGTGACGACCCGGATGCCCAGGTCATGCGCCATCTCGACGACCCGCTCGACATGAATCCGCAATCGCCCCAGTCGCACCGGCACGTGGGCGAAGGGCGCGGTGGCGACGTGGCGCGGGGGGCGGATGCCCGCACGGGCGCACGCGATGAGCGTCGTGAGCGAGCGCCAGCCGAGGGTCGTCGCGACCCCCGGCACCTCGCGTCGGACGTCGACGAGCCACGAGTCCCAGGCTCCCGCGATGCACAACCGATCCGCCACTCCGGGTCGTCCGAGCGCCGCGATGAGGGGCGCGATCGCGCGTTCGTCCTTGAGGTCGACGGAGAAGTAGGCCTCCGGGAAGGCCTCGAGCGCCTCCTCCAGCGTCGGAATCCTCTCGCGTCCGGCGACCCGGACGTGGCGGAGCTCCTCGAGGGTGCGTGCGGAGATCGGCCCGCGCGCGTCGGTGACGCGGTCGAGCGTCGCATCGTGGAAGCACACGAGATGCCCGTCGGCGGTCAGTCGCAGGTCGCTCTCGAGGTAACGGAACCCGAGATCCGTCGTGAGGGCGAACGCCGCGAGGGTGTTCTCGGGTGCGAGGCCGCCACCGCCACGGTGGGCGAGCGCGATCGGTCCGGATGCGTCGGCGTACGCCATGTCTCCACTGTCACCGGGCCGAAACGTGGTGTCGCACCGACTCGTGTGCATCGCCCCGCTGTTCACCGACCTTTCACGGGTGGGGAACCGCGCGCTCATGCGACTGCCGTCACCACGCCACTCGACGCGCTGGGCCGCCCCCAGGTCTCGCCGCGTGCATCCCGACTCGCTAAGGTCGTCTTGACATGCACCAGGGCATACGCCCGCACAGGAGGTTCCCGATGTCCCACGCCACACCCCCCACCCCGGACCCGGCGGCGCCGCGGGCCTCCGACCCCACGATCGGGCGGCTGGTCGCGGACGCGATCGACAACGTCCGGTCGATCGTTCGCAACGAGATCGCCCTCGCGCAGGCCGAGATCAAGGTCGACGTCGCCAAGCTCGCCAAGGCGGGGGTGATGCTGGCCGTGGCGGGCGTCGTCGCGCTGTACGGGCTCGTGTTCCTGCTGCACACGATCGCCCTCGGCATCCACGCCCTCGGGCTGTCGCTGTGGCTGTCCTACCTCATCGTCACGCTCGTGCTGTTCATCGTCGCCGGGATCGCCGCGATGCTCGGCATCAAGGGCCTGAAGAAGGTCGACCCCAAGCCGGAGCGCACGATCGACAGCACCAAGCAGTCGATCGAGGCCCTCAAGCGCAGCACCTCCGGTGAGGCCACGGAGCGCGCCCGCCTCGCCGACCAGACGACGCACGGCACCGCGGCGTTGACCAGCCCCCCGCCGCGGCCGGTCCCGGCCAGCCCCACGCGCAGCACCCCCGGCGCCGGTTCGACCGAGGCCGACGCCCGCTGACCCGCCCCGCCCGACTCACGGGTCCGTCCACGCGTCGGAATCCCGGCTCACGACAGACGCCCCACCGGTTCGCCGGTGGGGCGTCTGTCGTGGGTGGCGGGATTCGCCAGGCAGTCGTGAGGTCTCGACAGCGGGGTGGGCGCGAGGGCGACGGAATCGAGGAGATGTGGATCGACGAGCGGTCGGTGGAGGCGACCGACTCGACGACCTGGTGCGGGGGGTGACGGGGATCGCCCGACGGGGCGAGCTCAGCGGCCGGCCGCGCAGCCTCCGACGGGGACCTCGGTCCCTGCGGCGGCGGACTCGATGACCGGGGTGATCTCGTCCGGTCGAAGCACGTAGGCGGTGTCGGGCGAGTCCTCCGCGCGGGCGAACACGAGCCCGGCGACCTTGCCATCGGTCGTGAGCAACGGCCCGCCGGAGTTGCCGGGGTGGATCCGCGCCCTGACGCCGTAAATGTGCCGGACGACGGTGTCTTCCCCGTAGATGTCGCGGCCGCGGGCGGTGATGTGGGCTCCCACCCGCGCGGCGTCGAGCCGGAAGGGCCCGCCGAGGGGGAATCCGACGATGGCGCCGTTCGTGCCCACGGGGACGGCGTTCGGCGTGATCGGCAGCGGCGAGAGGGCGGCCGTGTCGGCGGCGAGGACGGCGACGTCGCGCCCCGGGTCGAACGCGACGACCCGCGCCGTCGAGCTGAGGAAGTCCCGGGTGACCGTGACGTGGTCGGAGCCGGTGACGACGTGCGCGTTCGTGACGACGAGCCCCGGGGCGACGACGAACCCGCTGCCCTCCTGCACCCCGCCGCACTGCGGGGCGCTCGCGTCGATCCGCACGACCGAGAGGCCCGCCCACTGGACGTCGGGATCGTTCGCGATGCTCGGGTCGCCGTCCCCCTCCGGCAACGTCGGCGCGGCGCCCTCGAACACACGGGGGAACTCGTACCGGACGAGGAGCGCCGTGACCTCGTCCAACGCGCGCTCCCGAGGGACCGGGGACAGGTCGTCGACCGCTCGCAGCACCCTGGAGGAGTCGAGGACGCGGGCGACGTCGCCGGGGAACGCGACCCGCATGAGGCCGGCTCCGAGCCACAGGGTCGCGGCGGCGATGACGGCGGTGGCGATCGCCCCGCCGACCCGGTCGATGGGGCCGAGCACCGGCCGACCGCGAACGAACAGCCGCGTCACCGCCCCGCAGAGCGCCTGACCGATGAGGGCACAGACGAGGACGAGCGTGAGCAGGATGACCGTGAGCGCCGTGCCCGGCAGTTGCTCGGACCACGGCTCGACGAGGCCCGGCGCGAACCGCAACCCGAGCGCGCCGCCGCCGGCGAAGCCGATGACGCTGCCGAGGACGTGAAGGAGACCTCGCGTGTACCCGACGCCGGCGTAGAGCACGAGCCCGACGACGAGCAGCGCGTCTAGCACCCAACTGGCGGTGGTGGCGTCGGTCATCGGGGCTCCTTCGTGGGCGGACGTCCGCCGCTCACGCGCGGGGGGAGGAGACGGGTGACTCCGTCGTCCCAGGGTCTCGCAAGACCGCCGAGGACGAGAAGTCGGTCGAGCACGTGGGCGGTGAACCCCCAGACGAACGCCTCCTCGACCTCGAATCCCGGACCGCGCCGACCATCGGGGTGGGTGACGGTGAAGCGGTGGCGCGGGTCGGCGAGGACCGACAGCGGAACGGTGAGGATGCGGTCGACCTCCGCAGGCGACGTGATCGCCAGGGGCCGTGGCGTCGGCCACCACGCGAGCACCGGAGTGACGGAGGAGTCCGAGGCCGGGACGAACACCGGCGGGAAGGTGCCCAGCACGTCGAGGTCGTCGCGCCCCGTGGGGTCGAGCCCCACCTCCTCCGTCGCCTCCCGGATGGCCGCGTGAACGGGACCATCGTCCTCGGGGTCGATCGCCCCACCCGGGAAGGCCACCTGACCGGCGTGGGAGCGCAGGGCGGAGGTCCGCTCGGTGAGGACGACGGTCTCGGCGCCGGGCTCGTGCGTCGCGGATCGGCCCGTGTCCGACGCGCCCTCGTCGGATCCCCGTGTCTCGGGCCCCTCGCCGCCCGGGCCGACGAGGACGAGCACCGCGCTGTGGCGACGGCCCGTGCCACGCGGACGGCCCCGCATGAAGAAGTCCTCCGGGGCGCGCGCGGCCTCGTGCGCGGCGCGCTCGAGCCACTCCGGGCGGGCCGTCACGACCCGACCATCGTGGCGGGTGGGGGAACGGTTCCGGGTGGGGGGACGTCGGTGAGCAGCTTCCACGCCGCCGCGGGTTCGGTGGGCCCGAGCCCCGCAGACGGACACCAACGGGCCACCGGGCAGGCCCCACAGGCAGGGCGCCGGGAGTGGCACGTGCGCCGACCGTGGAAGATCAGCACGTGGGAGAGCGCCGTCCACTCCGCGCGCGGGATGAGCGCCCCCACGGCGTGTTCGACCCGGACCGGGTCCTCCTCGGACGTCCACCCCATCCGCCGGCTGACGCGACCGAAGTGCGTGTCGACGGTGATCCCGGGCACCCCGAAGGCGTCGCCGAGCACGACGTTCGCGGTCTTGCGCCCGACGCCCGGCAGCTCCACGAGCCTCGCCAGGGACGCGGGCACCTCGCCGTCGAACCGCTCGACGAGGGCTGCGGACAGGCCGAGCAGCGACGTCGCCTTGGCGCGGAAGAACCCGGTCGGCCGGATGAGCGCCTCGAGTTCCTCCCGGTCCGCGGCGGCGAGGGCGTGGGCGTCGGGATAACGCGCGAAGACCGCGGGTGTGACCTTGTTCACACCGACGTCGGTCGACTGCGCCGAGAGCACCGTCGCGACGAGCAGCTCGAACGGGTTGCGGTGGTCCAGTTCGCAGTGGGCGTCGGGGTAGCGCTGGGCGAGCGTGCGGTACATCCGTCGCGCTCGGCGGGTGAGCGCCAACGGCGTCTCCCCGCGCCCCCCGGTCTCCGATCCCCCCGCGTCGACGGCGGAACGTCCTCGCCCGGCGGAACGGCCTCGATCGGCGGCGCCGGTCTCCGCGGTGGCCTGCGCGGGTGTGGCGGTCGCCGAGTCGGTGTCCGCGGACTCGCTCGGGGAGGGTGTCGCGGCCGCGCCGCTGCCGATGCTCACCGGGCAAGAGTAGGCGGGGAGACAAGGCGGGTCGTGCCCGAGTGTGCTCTGGCACACTAGACCCGTGGATAACGATGTCGTACGCACAGCTCCTCTCTTCGCCGCCCTCGATGATGCGGACGTGTCGGCGCTGCAGGCCTCCATGTCGACCACCAGGCTCGGCCGCGGCGAGGTGCTTTTCCGAGAGGGTGAGCAGGGCGATCGGCTCTACGTGATCCAGGACGGCAAGGTGAAGCTCGGCCGATCCAGCACCGACGGCCGGGAGAACCTCGTGGCGATCCTCGGCCCGGGCGAGATGTTCGGTGAGCTGTCGGTCTTCGACCCCGGCCCTCGCAACGCCACCGCCACGGCGGTCGCCGAGACACACCTCATCGGCCTCGGCAACGACGGCCTGCAGCAGTTCCTCTCCGAGCGGCCCGCGGTCGCGCAGAGCCTGCTCGCGGCCCTCGCCAAGCGCCTGCGCCGCACCAACGACTCCCTCGCCGACCTCGTCTTCACCGACGTCCCGGGCCGGGTCGCCAAGGCCCTCCTCGACCTCTCGGAGCGGTTCGGCAAGCAGACCGACGACGGCGTCCTCGTCGCCCACGACCTCACCCAGGAGGAGCTCGCCCAGCTCGTCGGCGCCTCCCGCGAGACCGTCAACAAGGCCCTCGCCGACTTCGCCACCCGCGGGTGGCTGCGCCTCGAGGCGCGCGCCGTCGTCCTCATGGACGTCGAGCGCCTCCGCCGCCGCAGCCGCTGACCTCCCGGCCCACGAGCCGGACGAGACCTGACCCCGCCCGCCGACGCCTCCCCGACCGGATGACATCATCGGATCAGGGGTGCGGGGTGGCGCGGGGGTGAGCCGGGCTCCGCGCCACACCCCGGCAGGTGCCCGCGCGCCTCTCGGCACGCGCGAGGAGCGCGCCCCGCGCGGCCATCGGTGCGGCCCTCGACACGGCCGTCGTCGACGCCGGGTCTCACTCCCCGCGCAGGTGGTGCAGCTGCGCCTCGACGCTCTTCGCGGCGGCGGGCCACAGCTCGCGCGGCACCTCGGCGTAGACGACCTCGAGGACCGACTGGACGTCGGTGGCGCCGCCCGCCACGGCCGCACGCACCTGGTCGAGGCGTTCGCGGCGGTGGTCGAGGTAGAAGTGGACGGAGGCATGCGCGTCGGGAAGTCCCGCGCCGTGGCCGGGCAGGAACCGGCGCACCCGCCCGCTGCCGGTGAGGCCGGCGAGCCGGTCGAGGGAGGCGAGGTACTCGTCGAGGCGGCCGTCGGGCCAGGCGACCATCGTCGTGCCCCATCCGAGGACGGTGTCGCCGGTGAGGAGCGCCTCGTCGGGGCCGATGAGGAAGCACAGCGAGTCGGCCGTGTGGCCGGGGGTCGCGAGGACCCCGATCTCGAGGCCGTCGACCTCGACGACGTCGCCGTCGG
Organism: Mobilicoccus sp.; assembly: GCF_032060985.1. Lineage (NCBI taxonomy): Bacteria > Bacillati > Actinomycetota > Actinomycetes > Micrococcales > Dermatophilaceae > Mobilicoccus > Mobilicoccus sp. The sequence continues at coordinate 31,479 of NZ_DAMBGD010000002.1, read as the reverse complement.
CGAGATCCTCGGCGCCTGGTCCCTGTGCCCGCACGGGGGCCCGGACGCCCTCGGCGAACGCGCCCGCGCCCTCGGAGTGGTCGGGGTGGCGGTGGGTGAGCAGGACGGCTTCGACACGGCGTCCGTCGACGACCTCGGTGACCGCCCGGAGGTGGCCCTCGTCCGGGGGGCCGGGGTCGACGACGACGCACGAGGTGCCACCGCGCGGGCCGATGACCCACGTGTTCGTGCCCTCGAGCGTCATCGGAGACGGGTTGGGGGCGAGGACGGCGACGGCGTGGGTCGATCCCTCCCCTCCCCGCCACGTGCCGGGCTCCACCGGCGAGGGCGGCGGGGTGGCGCTCATGCGCGTTCTCCCGACACGGGCAGGTCCATCCGAAGACGCAGCTCTCCGGACTCCGTGCGTTCCAACACCGGCATGACGCGCAGCATCGGGGGCGCGGACTCGAGGAACTCCTCCGCGCCCGTCGCGGCGGCGATCTGCTCCAGGCACACGACGGTGGGTGGCATCATCGACGCCCGCCCGTGAGCGACCTCGGCGAGCAGGGCGCGAGGGCGGAACCAGTCCGCGGTGTCCGCCTCGCTCGTGCGGTCGTCGGGGGTCTGCCCCTCCGGGAGGCGCGCGGCGAAGAACCGTGTGTCGTAGCGGCGGGGCTCGAAGACCGGGGTGACCCAGTGCGCCCACGGCCGCAGCAGGTCGGTGCGCAGGACGAACCCGCGGCGGATGAGCATCTCGGCGAAGGACTGCTCCCGGGAGAGCAGCCGGTCGCGTTCGGCCTCCCACTCCTCACCGGAGACGTCGCCGACGAGGGTCTGCTCGTCGGGCCCGGCGAGCAGGACGCCGCACTCCTCGAACACCTCACGAGCCGCGGCGACGACGAGTTCGCGGGCCTCCGCCTCGTCGGCGGCGAGCCACTGCGCCCACTGCTGCGGGGCGGGCCCGGCCCACGGCAGGTCGTCGTCGGCGTCCCGCTCGTCCACGCCCCCGCCGGGGAAGACCATGCGGTTGGGCGCGAACTCCATCGAGGCCCGCCGTCGCAGCATGAACACCTCGACGGCGTCGTGCTCGGTGCCGTCCTCGTCCGGGCGGGCGTCGTCGGTCTCCTCGTCGCCGTCGGCGTCGCGGTCCACGTCACGGACGACCATCACCGTCGAGGCGGCCCGCGGCCGGGCGCCCTCCTCGACGGGCACCGGTCCCGGGACCCACCCGCCGTCCGGCGCCAGCGAATCCGCACCCGGCCGAGCGATCGTCGCGCCGAGGTCGGGCGGCACCTCGGCGTATCGGGTCTCCACCTGCACGTCCTGCCGTGCGTCCACGTCGCGTCCTTCCTGGCCCAGAGGGCGCATCCGAGATTCAGTCGTCCTCGTCGAGGGCGACGACGATCTCGACCTCGACAGGCGCGTCCAACGGCAGCGAGGCGACACCGACGGCGCTGCGGGCGTGCACGCCCTTGTCACCGAAGGCGCGTCCGAGCAGGTCGCTCGCGCCGTTGACGACGGCGGGCTGGCCGGTGAACGCGGGATCGCTCGCGACGAATCCCACGACCTTGACGACCTGGGCGACCCGGTCGAGATCACCGACGACGCTCTTCACCGCCGCGATGGCGTTGAGGGCACAGATCTGGGCGAGGTCCGCGGCCCGCTCGGGCGTGACGAGGCCCGGTCCCTCGCCGACCTTGCCGGTGACGGGGAGCTTGCCGTCCTGCATCGGCAACTGACCCGAGGTGTAGATGCGACGCCCGTCGCGCTGGGCGGGGACGTACGACGCCACCGGGGGCACGACGTCGGGGACGGTGAGGTTCAGCTCGGCAAGACGGTCTTCGACGGTGCTCACGGACGTGCTCCTTCTTCGGTGTTTCCTCGGACGACCCCTCCCGGTCGAGATGCCCCGGTCGAGATGCCCCGGTCGAGGGTGCACGGACGACATGCGGGGCGAGAGGGACGCGGAAAGGGCGGGTACGGGGGTGCGGGACCGGCCGAGCGCGGGACGGGCCGGTCCCCGTGCCGCGCGGGCGGGTTCAGGCTCAGGACTGGACGGGGCGCTTGAGGTAGGCGACGAGATTGCCCTCGGGCATGACGAGGACCTGCACGAGTTCCCACCCGTCGGCGCCCCAGTTGTCGAGGATCGCCTTGGTGGTGTGGACGATGAGCGGAACGGTGACGTACTCCCACGTGGTCATGGCCGAAACGATAGGCGCTCGCACCGACAGCGACCCGGTCGACCGCGGGATCGACGTGCCCGGATCGTCTCGTGAGAGACGTGAGGGCCCACACGCAGATCCGGGCTGCGGGCGATCGGAGCGCTCCCTAAGGTGAGGGCATGGCCGCCGCCCCGCCCCCGATCCCCCCCGGGCCCACCCGCGCCCCCGACGCCTCGAGCGAGGTGACCCTCCCGGACTGGCCCGGGGTCAGGTTGCACGTCGTCAGCGGCAAGGGTGGCACGGGCAAGACGACGGTCGCCGCAGCCCTCGCGCTCACGCTCGCGAGCCTCGGGCGCCGCGTCCTCCTCGTCGAGGTCGAGGGACGTCAGGGCATCAGCCAGGTGCTCGACGTGCCGCCGCTGTCGATCGAGGACCGGCTGCTCATGAAGGTCTCCGGCGGCGGTGAGGTGTGGGGCCTGGCCATCGAGGTCAAGGCCGCCCTGCTCGAATACCTCGACATCTTCTACAAGCTCGGCCGCGCCGGGTCGATCCTCGAGAAGACCGGGGCCATCGACTTCGCCACGACGATCGCCCCCGGCGTGCGTGACGTCCTCGTCGTCGGCAAGGTCTACGAGTCCGTGCGGCGCCGCCGCGGCGGCGGCACGCAGGCGGGGCCGCCGTTCGCCTACGACGCCGTCGTCCTCGACGCCCCGCCGACGGGGCGCATCGGTCACGTGCTCAACGTCAACGACGAGGTCGCCGAACTCGCCAAGGTCGGACCCATCCGCGGACAGGCCGACTCGATCACCCGGATGCTCCGCTCGGGCACCGCGGTCGTGCACCTCACGACCCTGCTGGAGGACATGCCGGTGCAGGAGACCGTCGACGCGGTCGCCCAACTCGCCTCGATCCACGTGCCGGTCGGCGCGGTCATCGTCAACCAGGCACGGGACGACGTGCTCTCCCCCGAGACCCTCGCCGCGCTCGGCCAGGGCGACGGGGAGCTCGCCGCCGTCGGCACCGCGTTCGAGAGCGTCGGCCTGCCGGGCGGGGACGACGTCGTCGCCGCGCTCGCCGCCGAGGCCCGCGACCACGCCGAACGCATCGCCCTCGAGGACGAGCTCCTCACGGTCCTCGCCGACCTCGACCGGCCGCTCTACGTCCTCCCCCGGATCGCCGGCGGCGCGGATCCGGGCGGCGTGCGCATCCTCGCCCAACAGCTCGCGGAACAGGCGGTGTGGCAGTGACCTCGACAACCCACGGCGGGCCTGGCGCCGGCGGCTCGGCCGTGGCAGGCGCCGCCCGCTCCCGACTCCACGGCGACGCCGCCCAGGGCACCCGTTCCCGACGCGGGGAGGCGACCTCGCCCGCGTTCGACGTCGACCGCGTGCTGCGCGACCCCGGCGTCCACATCGTCGTGTGCTGCGGCTCCGGAGGCGTGGGCAAGACCACCACCGCCGCCGCCCTCGCCGTGCGAGCGGCCGAGCAGGGACGACGCGTCGCGGTGCTCACCATCGACCCGGCACGGCGCCTCGCGCAGTCCCTCGGCCTCACCGAACTCGACGACTCCCCCCGCCTCGTCACCGGTCTCGACACCGCCGCCGGCGGCAGCCTCGAGGCGATGATGCTCGACATGAAGCGCACGTTCGACGAGGTCGTCCAGGCGCACGCCACCCCCGAGAAGGCCGCCCAGATCCTCGCCAACCCCTTCTACGAGGCGCTCTCCAGTTCGTTCGCCGGCACGCAGGAGTACATGGCGATGGAGAAGCTCGGGCAGCTGCGGGAGCGGCGCGGCCCCGACGGGGGTTCGCGGTGGGACCTCGTCGTCGTCGACACCCCGCCGTCGCGGTCGGCGCTCGACTTCCTCGACGCGCCCTCGCGGCTGGGGTCGTTCCTCGACGGCCGTTTCATCCGCCTGCTCGTCGCGCCCGCCAAGGCGGGAGGGCGGGCCTACACCAAGGTGATGGGCGCGGGAATCAGCCTGGCCTCGGGCGTGCTCTCGAAGATCCTCGGCGCCTCGATGCTCGAGGACGTCCGCGGACTCGTCGCCGCGCTGGACACGATGTTCGGCGGATTCCGCGAGCGCGCGGACCATACGTACTCGTTGCTGCGGCAACCGGAGACGGCGTTCGTCGTCGTCGCCGCCCCCGAGCGTGACGCCCTGCGCGAGGCGGGGTACTTCATCGACCGCCTCGACGCCGACGGCATGCCTCTCGCGGGAGTGGTCGTCAACCGCATGGCCCGGTCCCGCACCGACAGGATCACCGCCGACGCGGCCTCTCGAGGCGCCGAAGCGCTGCGGGCCCAGGTCGGGACGTCGGCCGGGGGAACCTCGACGCCGGCATCCGACGCAGCGGCCCCGACCGCGAGGGCGGCGACGACCACGACGGCCGCGGTGATCGCGACGGACCTGCTCGAGGTCCACGCACTCGCCGCGGGCGAGGCGCGTCGGCACGAGACGCTCACGCGGGAGTTCGCGGCGCGGCACACCGGGATCCCCCTCGTGCGGGTGCCCGTCGCGGCGACGGACGTCCACGACCTGGAGGGGTTGCGGACGATCGGCGCCGCGCTCGCGGGCACTCCCCGCGTCTGATCCCTGCGCGGGGGTCGAAACCCCGGGCAGGACGGAGGCCGCCCGGTGGCGTCGAATGCCGGGGCGGTCTCGGGAGTGATCGGGCGGTCGGACGATCAGTCGACGCGTTCCTCGGCGCGGGCGCGCTGGAACAGGTCACGCCAGGAGGTGACGGCGGGGTGGCGACGCAGGATCGCACGGCGCTCGCGTTCGGTCATGCCTCCCCACACGCCGAACTCGGCGCGATGGTCGAGGGCGTCGGCGAGGCACTCGGCCACGACCGGACACCGGAGGCAGATGCGCTTGGCCTGTTGTTGGGCCGCTCCCTGCACGAAGAGCTCGTCGGGTTGAGAGGTACGGCAGGCGGCCAGGGGGGTCCAGTCCTCCACCCAGTCAGACTGACGACGCCGCATCGGCGTTGATGTCATCGTCATTGTTCGTCCTTGCGTCGGCGACCGGTGAGATTTGCCTCGTCCCGTTCGACACCCCGGCCGCGGACCGCGAGGGGCGACGTCGGCGGCGCACCTCCCTGCGACGAGGGTCGATGTCTCCCACGGTAGGAATGCGGCCTCGGCGACGCGATCCCCCGGGAGGATGGTTCCCCCTGGTCCGAATAGACTAGTCCGCGGTCCTGACCCGTGTCGTCGGTGCCTGTCGGTGTCGAATGCTTGTCAGGAACGGCGTCTAGGCTGGTCGGCATGAAACGACGTCAGGGTGATGCGGCATCGGTCGCCGGACTGCTCACGGCCTTCGTGGCGGCCTCGACCGTGCTGGGTCTGCTGGCCGCAGGGATCTTCATGCCGATCGCCGGGATCGCGGGCATGTCGACGAAGTCGGTGGTCACCGCCTTCGACGCGTTGCCCGCGCAGTTCACCGCCTCACCCCTGGCGCAGCAGTCACGCATCCTCGCGGCCGACGGATCGGTCATGGCGACGTTGTACAAGGAGAACCGCCTCGTCGTCCCCCTGTCGCAGATCGGCGACGACATGCGGATGGCGCAGGTCGCGATCGAGGACCGGCGCTTCTACGAACACGGCGGCATCGACGGCAAGGGCATCCTGCGCTCGATCGCCACGGCCGCGCGCGGCGGTGACAAGCAGGGCGCGTCCACGCTCACGCAGCAGTACGTGCGGCAGCTCCTCATCACCACGGCCCGGCAGAACGGCAACGAGAAGGCGGCCGAGGCCGCGCAGGTGCGATCCGGCATCGCCGGGTACGTCCGCAAGATCCAGGAGATGAAGTACGCCATCTCGATGGAGCAGCGCCGTTCCAAGGACCAGATCCTCGAGGGCTACCTCAACATCGTCTACTACGGCGCCGGCGCGTACGGGGTCGAGGCGGCCGCGCACCGCTACTACGACACGACGGCGGCGGATCTCACCCTTCCCCAGTCCGCGATGATCGCGGGCCTCGCGCAGAACCCGGGCACCGCCGACCCCATCAACAACCCCAAGCGGGCCATCGAGCGCCGCAACGTCGTCCTCAGCGCCATGAACGAGCAGGGCCTCATCAGCACGGCCCGCATGCGCCGGGCCCAGAACGCCCCTCTCGGACTGGACGTGCAGCCGCTCAAGCCCTCCTGCCCTTCGGCCACCGACCCCTACGTCTGCTACTACGTCGTCAACTGGCTTCTCGACCAGCCGGCGCTGGGCAAGACACCGGAGGAACGCGAGAAGCGCCTGTTCTACGGCGGGCTCAACATCCGCACCACGTTCGACCCCGCACTCACCACGTACACCCGCAAGGTCCTCGCCGACCGGGTCTCCCCCACCAACGCCGCCCGCCGTGGCGCGGCCGCGGCCGTCGTCGAGCCCGGCACCGGGCGCGTGCTGGCCATCGGGCAGAACACCACCTGGGATCTCGTCGGCGGCCCGGGCAAGACCAGCGTCAACTGGGCCGTCGACCAGAAGTACGGCGCCTCCGGCGGGTTCCAGATCGGCTCCACCGCCAAGATGTTCGCGGTCGTCACCGCCCTCGAACAGGGCATGACGGCGAACAGCTCCTTCTACGCGCCCCCGGACGGCACGCACATCCCCGGCCGAAAGTTCGACGGCGAGAAGTGCGGGGTCATCGACCGCTACTTCGCCCCGTACAACGCCGAGGGCGAGGAACACGGCATGACCACGCTGCGCGAGGCCACGGTCAAGTCGATCAACACGGCCTTCGCCCAGCTGGCCACCAAGGTCGGTGTCTGCAACGAGCGCGAGACCATGAAGAAGATGGGCCTGCACCGCTCCGACGGCAAGGACTACGGCGTCGGTGGCATCGCCGCCACGGTCCTCGGCGCCGACAACGCCTCACCGCTCACCCTCGCGGCCTCGTACGCCACCCTCGCCTCGGGCGGGATGTACTGCGAGCCCCGCCCCGTCGAGAGCGTCATCGCCTTCGACAGCACCGAGCTGCCCATCGGCGAGAACAAGTGCCGCCGGGCGGTCGACCCCAAGATCGCCTACGACACCACCAAGATCCTCACCGGCGTCCTCGCCGAGGGCGGCACGGGCAGCAAGGCCGCGTTCGGGCGACCCGCCGCGGGCAAGACGGGCACGGCCGACAACAGCACCGAGACGTGGTTCGCCGGCTACACCCCCCAGCTCGCGGCCGCCGTCTGGTACGGCACGCCCTACACGCAGCGTTCGGTGCACGCCTACGGCGGCACGGTGGCGGCGCCGCTGTGGCGCCGGATCATGACGAAGGCGAGTGACGGCATGGACACCGAGCGGTTCCGCCTCATCGAGAACGACACCCCGCAGGAGGCCAAGGACAACGGCGAGACGGTGAGCGTCCCCGATGTCGTGGGTCGCAGCCAGGAGTCGGCCACCCAGATCCTCCAGGACGCGGGGTTCTCGGTGAAGGTCGACGACAACCGTGAGCAGTCGAGCGCCGTGGCGCCCGGCGCCGTGGTCAAGACCTCCCCCGAGGGCGCGACGCGGGCCGACGCCGGAGCCACCGTCACGCTCACGCTCTCGCGCGGCGGTCGACCCGAGTAGTGGTGCGTCGCCACCACTGAGCGTCCATGCATGCGATCGGCCCACCACGTTCGGGCGGGCCGGTCGCGGCGTCTGGAAGACTGTCCGCGATGCACACGTTGACCAAGACCGCCGCCGCCAGCGTTCTCGCGGGCGTGGGAGCCGTCGCGTACGGGTCCCTCGTCGAGCGGCAGGCCTACGCACTTCGCCGCTTCGTCCTCCCGGTGCTGCCCTCGGGGGCGCGCCCCATCGACGTCCTGCACCTCTCCGACGTCCATCTGCTCCCCGACCAGCGGCGTAAGCGCGCGTGGATCGCGGCCCTCGCCGAGCTGGAACCCGACGCCGTCATCAACACCGGCGACAACATCGCCCACCCCGAGTCGATCGCGCCGCTCATGGAGGCGTTCGCGCCGTTGCGGGGCCTGCCCGGCGCATTCGTCCTCGGCTCGAACGACTACTTCGCCCCCGGGCGCAAGAACCCCGTCGACTACCTCGTCCGCAAACGGACCAAGCCGCGGACCCCCCGGCTGCCCACCGACGTCCTCGTCCACGAGCTGCGCGGATCGGGCTGGGTCGACCTCACGAACGCCCGGGGACGGATGACGGTGAAAGGCCTCGACATCGAGCTCCTCGGCGTCGACGATCCGCACCTGCGCTACGACCGCTACGCGGAGGTCGCCGGGCCCGCGGATCCGGCCGCCGACCTCACGATGGGCGTGGTGCACGCGCCCTACACCCGGGTCCTCGATGCGATGACGGCCGACGGGGCGGATCTCGTCCTCGCCGGCCACACGCACGGCGGCCAGCTCGCGGTGCCCTTCTACGGGGCCCTCGTGACGAACTGCGACCTCGACCGGCACCGGGTCAAGGGCGTGTCGCGGTGGTGGCCCGGCGCCGACGGGATCGACTCGGCCCAGGCTCCCGGCGACGCGGCCTACCTGCACGTCTCGGCCGGTCTGGGGACGTCGCCCTACGCGCCGATCCGGTTCTCCTGCCGCCCCGAGGCGAGCCTGCTCACGCTCGTCCCCCGCCCCTGAGGCGGGCGCGCCATCGAGGACCGGCCCCGGTCACCCGCCGACCTCGACGCCGCGAACCCGATTCGGTGTTCCGAGCCGCCGTCCGCTAAGGTGAGGCGGTCGCCCTCACGGGGGCTCCGGGGTGTGGCGCAGCTTGGTAGCGCGCTTCGTTCGGGACGAAGAGGCCGCAGGTTCAAATCCTGTCACCCCGACCCTGACGAACGGCTCCTGACCTGATCGGTCGGGAGCCGTTTTGCATCCCCCCGGGTGCGGGGGCTGGGTCAGCGGGCGATGACCTGCACGAGCAGGATCTTGACGATGGTGCCGAGGGCGAAGAGGGCACCGTAGGCGGAGTCGATGCGTTCGTCGTTGACCCGGGAGTTCGCGAACGCGAGGATCGCCGGCTGACCCACCCATCCGGCGAAGCCGCCGGTGGCCCGTTGCGCCGAGAGGCCGATGAGCCGTGCGGCGAGGAAGACGATCGCTCCCCCGACGAGCATCGAGGCCCCGGCGACGACGACGACCGTCACTCCCGTCGGCGTGAACGCCTGGTCGAGGAACGCCGGACCCGACGCGAGGCCGACGCACGCGAGGAAGATCATGAGGCCGAGCTGCCGGAGGGTCCCGGCGGCGGCCTGGGGCAGGTCCCATCGGAACGGGCCGGTGCGGTGCAGCGTGCCCAGGACCATCCCGACGACGAGAGGCCCGGCGGCGGGGCCGAGGTGGAACTCGATGCCCCCGGGCAGCGGCAGACGGACGGCACCCGCGAGGAGCCCGAGCGCGATGCCCAGCCCCAACGTGAGCGCGTCCACCTGGCTCACGTGCCGTTCGGAGTCGCCGAAGAAGCTCGTCGCCTCCTCGAGGGACTCGCGAGGGACGACGGCGAGCACCCGGTCTCCCGGTTGGAGGACGAGGCCGTCACGGGCGAGCATGTCGAGGTCACCGCGGCGGACCCGGGTGACCACCCCACGCAACCGTCCGTGGACGTCGAGGTCGCCGAGCGGGCGCCCCACGACGTCCGGCGAACTCACGAGGAACCGGCGGAAGTCGACGACGCGGCGATGGTCGGTGAGGGAGGCCTGCGTGTCGACCGTGCCGAGGGCCTGCACGGCCCGGTCGACGTCGTCGGGCGAGCCGATGACGAGGACCCGGTCCCCGACGAGGAACGAGCCGCGCCCCCGCGCGACGCGCACGACCCCACCCCGTTCGAGGTAGCTGAACTTGACGCTCTGGGCGAGAAACCCGGGGACGTCCTCGACGGGGGTGTCGCGGTCGACGTGGGCGGTGACCGCGGTGAGCCCGGCCTCCGCCAGGGAAGGGGTGTCGGACGTCCCCGGCCACCGGCGGCCGACGAGGAGGGCGACGACGATCATCCCGAGCACCACTCCGGTGGGATAGGCGAGGGCGTAGCCGACGAGGGTGTCCCCGTCACCGGCGGTCGCCGTCGTCGCGGCGTCGATGGCCGGCGAGGTGAGGGCACCGGCGTACAGGCCGGCGACGTGCGCGGAGGTGAGTCCGAGCAGGTGCCCGAGCCACGCGGCGACCGCGGCCATCGCGCCCAACCCCACGACCCCGGCGGCCATGAGCGACCACTGCCGACGCAGGTCGGAGAGGAACGTCGACCCCGCGGCGAGGCCGACGGTGTAACAGAAGAGGACGACGCCGAGGCTCTTGACGAGGTCGTTGCCCTCACCGAAACGCGGGTCGACGGCCCCGATGACGAGGCCCATGAACAGGGCACCGGCGGCCCCGAAGCGCAACGGCCCGAACGGCACCTGGCCGAGGAGGGCGCCCGTGGTGAGCACGAGCATGATCGTCAGCAGGTGGTCGGCGGCGAGGAAGTCGAGCATGGCCGTCCTGGGATCGAGGTGCGTGGCGTGCCATTCTCCCGCCTCCAGCACACCGCGAACGCCACGGCCCCGCAGCGGGGTCGCGGCGTTCGGGAGCCGAGGGCGTCAGCGCCGGATCTGGTTCACCGAGTCGGCGAGCTCGTCCATCGTCGTGAGCACCTTGGAGTTCGCGGAGAAACCGCGCTGCGCCATGATGAGGTTCGTCAGCTCGCGGCCGAGGTCGACGTTGCTCGCCTCGACGACGCCGGCGTAGACCTCGCCGCGTCCACCGGTCCCCGCGGCACCGGCCTGGGCGGCTCCGGAGGCGACGGTCGGACGGAACTCCGTGTTGCCGATGCGCTCCAGGCCCGCGTCGTTGGCGAACCGCGCGATCTGCACCTGCCCGAGGACGATCTCGCGGCCTCCGGCACCCTGCGCGACGACGCGTCCACGCTGGTCGATCGCGAAGTTCGACGGGGTCGCCCTGGGGTCGGGGATGCGGATGGGGCGGTCGTCGACCCCGAGGACGGCCTTGCCGTCACCGGCGCGCAGCACGCCTCCGGCGTCGAGGCTGAAGTTGCCGTTGCGGGTGTAGGTGCGCTCGCCGCGGCCCTGGAGCACGAAGTACCCCGACCCGCCGATCGCGACGTCGGTGGCCTTGTTCGTCGTGATGAACGAGCCCTGGTGGAACTCCCCGTAGACGGCGCGGGTCGAGACGCCGAGACCGAGCATCGCGGGGTTGATCGCGCCGTTGGGCTGGGGCATCGGTGTGATCCCGTGGCCTCGGGCCACCTGGGAGAGGGTGTCCTCGAACATCGCCCGGTCGATCTTGTAGCCGTCGGTGTTGACGTTCGCGACGTTGTTCCCGGTGACGTCGATGAAGAGCTGGTGTTGGCGCATTCCCGAGATCGCGGAATCGGCAGCACGGAACATGCAGGGCTCTTTTCTGGGGACGAGACGGGTGGGCGGCCGGCGCGCTCGCGGTGAGCACGCCGGCCGCGGTCGCCGCACGTGGGCGGAGGAGGTCGACGTGGCAGCGTCGACGCAGGGCGAACGGCCCGGCGGCGGAAGCGCCGGGTCAGCGCTTCATGTTGATGAGGTCGTTGAGCACCTCGTCGGAGGCCGTGACGATCTTGCTGTTCGCCTGGAAACCGCGCTGGGCCATGATGAGGTTGGTGAACTCGCCGGCGAGGTCGACGTTCGACAGCTCGAGGGTGTTCTGGATGACCTGGCCCCGGCCGTCGGTGTCGGGCTGCCCGACCTGGGGGTCGCCGGAATTGAGGGTGGGTCGGAACATCGACCCGCCGACGCGGTCCAGGCCCTGGGGGTTGTTGAACCGCGCGACGCCGAGGACGGCGATCTCCTCGCCTTCGGGCGCGTCGTCGCTGAAGCCGGTGATGGTGCCATTGGGGGCGATCTGCCACGACGTATACGTCTCGGAGCTGATGTTGATCTTCTCGCCGTCGACGTTCAGCACGTAGCTGCCGTCGCCGGTGACGAGGTCGCCGGCCTTGTCGAGGCTGAAGGCGCCGTTGCGGGTGTAGAACTTCTGCTCACCGCGCTGGACGACGAAGAACCCGTCACCCTGGATGGCCATGTCGGTCGGCACGTTCGTCACCTGCAGGCCACCCTGCTTGAAGTCACCGGAGATCTGGCCGAGGCGGACCCCGAGACCGACCTGCGTGGGGTTCGAGCCGCCCACGTTGTTCTCACCATCGGGGTTGGCCGCGCCGCGGATGGTCTGGGACAGGCTGTCCTCGAACACGGCGCGGGTGGACTTGTAGCCGTGCGTGTTGACGTTGGCGATGTTGTTGCCGGTGACGTCGAGGTAGATCTGGTGGTTGCGCAGACCGGAGACGGCCGACCACATCGAACGGATCATGAGAAGTCCTCCTTCTCGGGCGGGTGCCCGAGGACTATGACGCAGGGGTACCGGAGCTGCCGGTCTTGGCGGTGGGGGTGCTCCCCGAGGTGCCGTCCGTGGCGGTCGTGGTTCCGGTGGAGGGAGTGGAACCGGTGGTGCCCGTCGTGGGCGCCGGGGCGGTCGTCGGCGTGGCAGGTGAGGTCACCGACGTGACCGATCCGAGCGGCACGTCCTTGCCGTTCACGACAAGAATCGGCCCGGAGGGGGAGAACCTGACCGATTCCACGACTCCGGCGAGCGTCTTGGACGCATCAGCGGAGTCGGCGTACGCGATGGAGGCGCCGATCATCCCGACGGCCGTGGACATTCGCTGCTCGACCCGCTGACCCGCGTAGTAGGCCATGAGTTGGTCGTTGCTGTTCGTGAGGTCCTTGACGGCCTTCGACATCGCCTCCGCGTTGGTCGACAACTCGTTGACGCGTTCGAGCATCGCCATGGAGGCGGTCTGCTGCATCATCGCGGTCGTGTCGGCGGGCTTGCTCGGATCCTGGAACCGCATCTGCGCGACGAGGAGTTTCATGAAGTCGTCGGCGTCGAGCGACATGCCGTACTTGCGGTTGATCGCCTGTGCCTGCGCGGTCATCTCGGGGGTGACGTTCGAGACCCACGTCTTCGTCGTCGGGTCCCACGTCGCCTTCGACTGGGGGATGCGCATCGTGGCGCCGTCGGGCTGCGTGATGGTGACGTAGGTGGTCTGATCAGTCGGCGAGCCGCCGGTCGACCCGGTGGCGCCGGTGGCTCCGGTCGCGATGGTCATGGGTGTCCTCCTCGGGGAGCGCCGGTCAGGCGTCGGTGGGAGCGGCCGTGGCCGTCCCCCGGGTGGCAGGGGCGTAGGTGAGCTGATCGGTCGGGACGCGCGGCTCCAGGGCGACGTCGGGCTCGGCGTCGAGGGTGAAGCCGGAACCGTCACGCACCGCTGCGCGTGCGGCACGTTCCTGGGCCTCGGCGGCGTCGGCCCAGGTCGGCCGACCACGGTCGGACGAGCCGGCGTCGACATCGATCGACGAGGCCTGCAGCCCCATGCCGGCGAGCTGTGCCCGCAGGTCGTCCGCGCCGTTGCGGAGGAGTTCACGGGCCTGGCTGTCGAGGGCGCGCATGACGACGGCGACCTCACCACCCCGCAGCTCCAATGTGACGTCGACCTTGCCGAGGTGTGCCGGGTTGAGGTGCAGCGTGACGTGGTGCGACCCGTCGGTGCCGCGCAGCATCGGGGTGATCCCCCGCATGAGCTGGTCGGCCATCGGCGGCGTGTGCGGCGCCGGGGAGGCCGCCGTCGGGGTGGGTGCGGACGCGGGGGCGGTGAAACCTCGCTCGGCCTGCACGAATCCGGTTCCGTCGGGTCGCGACGAGGCCGTCGGGCTCGGCGCGTTCTGGCCGGAGCCCCCCGAGTCGCGGCGAGTGTCGGCGCCGAGACCGGAGCCCGTCGTCACGGCCTCGGCACGGGGCGCAGGGGGAACGGCGGAGAGCGGCTCGACCCGTCCTCCCGGCTCGTCGTGACGTCGCACCGTGGTCTCGGCGCCGTCGGCCATGGGCCCGGCCTGAGGACGAGGTGCCGGCCGCGGTGTGGGGGTGACGGCCACGGGCACGTCCTCCGGAGTGGTCACGTCGGGCGTCTCGGTCACACCCGCCGTGGGCGGCCGCGCGCCCGTGGGGGCGACCGGGGCCGACGTCGTCGCCGGTGGCGCATCGGTGCTGCGCGCGGTGCCGCCACCGGGCACACCTCTCGTCTCGGCGCCGATCGAGGCGTCCGGTCGTGCGGATCCCGCGTCGGATGCGTCGGCGTCGCCCGGCGGGGTGACCGCCGTACCAGGCCGGCGTCCGGCGGCCTCGGCCTCGGTCCCCGTCACGGCCGTGTCGGAGACCGCGGCGCCCGAGGGCGCACTGCCCGAGACCGCACTGCCCGAGACCGCGGTCGACGAGGGCACGGTCGACGAGGGCACCGTGCCCGAGGTCGCGGATGTGCCGGTCGTCCCGTCGTCGGGGCCGACGGCGGTCCGCCCGGGTGGCGCCGAAGCGGGGACGCCGAACGAGGCGCCGAGGCGATCGCCGGGTGGTGCCTCCGGCGCCGACGCCGTCGCGGCGGCGGGGACGGGCACGGCGGCAGCACCGTCGACACTCCGGGTCGTCGATCCGCTCGCTCGGGTGAGGTCGGTCGCGTCGGAGCCGGAGGCGCTGATCCCGACAGGACCGGAGGACGGGGCCCGTTCGGCGTCCGTGACCCCGGTGGTCACGGATCCGGCGCCGACCGCACCGGGGGCGCCGGGCCGCAGCGGGACCCCGCCGGGGCTGTCGCCGAGTGCGGGCTCGGCCGCCGAGGCAAGCCGTCCGGTCGCCACGCTCGAGACGGCTTGCTGCCCCGAGGCGTCGCCGACCGTGGTGGCGGCGGCCTCGACCGACGTGGCCCGTCCCGCGGCACCGGTGGACGTCGCCACCGGGGTGGCGTCGGATGCGCCTGCAGCGGTCGACACCGCCTCGGCGGTGCCGGTCGCCGAGACGGTGACCCCACCCTCGACCGGGTCGACCTCCGAGCCGGCGGCGGTCGGCGAGGCCACGACGGCCGGGCTCACGCCGACGGCCGCGACGCCCCCCGTGATGTCGAGGGTGCCGACAGCCGCGCCGGCGTCGTCGGTGGTCGCGGTGGGGTCGCTCGACGCGACCTCGTTCGTGCTGGCGGCGATCCTCGTCCCGTCGGTTCCCGTCGCCTCGATGGACCCCGCAGCGGCGTCGAGGACACCCGCCAGGGCCTGGTGCCACGGCCCCCGTTCGGCGAGGCGCGCGAACGCGGCGCCGGCAGAGCGGGTCGAGGTGAGTTCGGTCCCGGAGGTGGGCAGGCCCCCGCTCCCCTCGGTCGCCGTCGGGCCACCGCCCCCGGGGGCGTCTCCCCCCGCGGGCCCGGCGACCCCATCCGCGGCGGCCGAGGGCTCGGGGGCGCGGCGTTCGGCACCGGTGCGACCGGTCCCGACCGGAGTGCCGCCGACCGGAGCGGTCGAGGAACCGCGCAGGGCGTCGGTGAGGGCCTCGTCGAAGCCCTCGGCGGCCGGAGCCGATCGGGAGGGTTCGGTGGTGCCCGTCGTGCGTCCCCGGGTGCGGGTGACGTCCGCGATCTCGGTCATGCCGATACTCCCAGCCCCGCCATGATGCGGCGGACGTAGTTGCGGGTCTCGGCGTAGGGCGGGATCCCGTCGTACCTGCGCACCGCACCGGCGCCCGCGTTGTAGGCGGCGAGCGCGAGTTCGGTGGAGCCGAAGGTGCGCAGGTGAGAGCGGAGAAGGCGGGCGGCGCCGTCGACGGCCTGGGCGGGGTCGAAGGAGTTGCGCACCCCGAGCCCGCGGGCCGTGCCCGGCATGAGCTGCATGAGCCCCTGGGCTCCGGCGTGGCTGACGGCGGTGGCCTTGAAACCGCTCTCCTGCTTGGCGACCGCGGCGAGCAGGGTCGCCGGCACGCCGTACCGGCTCTCGGCGTCGCGGAAGAGTCGCTGCAGGTGGGCGGGCGCCTGCTGGAGTGCGCCGGTGCCGAGCGCGTCCGGCGCGAGCGTGGTGCGCGCACCACCCGCCGCGGCGAGCGTGGCCGCGGCGGACGCGGCCCGTGAGGCGGCGTCGAGCATCGCCGTCGACGACGAGGCCGCCCCCGAGGTGCCGAGACCCGCGAGCGCGGACTGCAGGACGGCGTCGGCGTTCTCGACGTCGGAGCCGACGAGGCTGTCGCGGACGGCGCCCGCGACGACCTCCTGCCACGTCGAGGAGTCGACGTGGCTCGGGCTGATCGCCGCGGTACGGAGGGTGGAGGCGAGCCTGGTCGTGTCGAGTCCGGCCGCGGGCAGCGGCGAGGAGGCGACCGAGGCCGAGCCCGTCGTGGTGCGGGCGCGTTCACCCGCGGCGGGGATCTGGTCGAGGGGCGAGGCCGAGGTCTGCTCGGGCAGGACCCGGCGGATCGCGGTGAGGTCCTTGTGAACCTTGCTGATCTTGACGACGTCGCCGGTCCGCGGCGCGTGGATCATCTTGCCGTCGCCGACGTAGATCCCGATGTGGTGCACCGGCCGACCGAACGCGACGAGATCACCGGGGCGGGCCTCGGCCAGCGAGGCGACCTTCGCGCCCTGGCGGGCCTGGTCGCGAGCGACGCGGGGCAGGGACATGCCGTGCTGCTTCATGACGAGCTGCACGAAGCCGGAGCAGTCGAGGCCGGTGCGGGGGTTGGTGCCGCCCCAGCGGTAGGGCACACCGAGGTAGGTCTTCGCCGTCGCGAGCACGGCATCGGCGTCCTTGAGCCCGAGCGAGCGGCCCGCGGAACCGTCGTTGCGCGCGGTACCGGAGCTCTGCGTGGGCGCCGTCGCGCGCAGGGTGGGTGCCGGGGCGACGAGGGCCGCGGAGTCGCCGCCCGCGCGGTGCTGCGCGACGGCTCCCGCCGCCTTGCCGGTCGAGCCCTGGGCGCGCGCCATCGCGTCGCCGAACCCGCCGGTGGTCGGCGACGCGGCGCTCGTCGGGGCCGCGGCGGGACCCGTGGGAGCGGCGAAGAGCGACTGGATCTGGGCGACCCTCGCCTGGGCAGCGGTGAGGCTGCTCGTGTCGATCGTCATCGACGTCCTTTCCTCTTCCTGGACGCACTCTCTTCGGCCGCCTTCTGGTCGGCGTCGAGCATTTCGGCGAGGCGCTCTTCGCGGGCACGATCGACGAGACGTTCGAGCCCCTGGGTGCGCATCGCCGCAGCTCGCAGGGCATTCCGGGCGGATTCGGTCTGTTCGTGCGCGGATTCGAGAGCCTGACGGGCCTGCGTCACCGACGCGGCGGCGGCCTCGGCACTGACGTGGTGTCGACGGAAGTGGACCAGGTCCGTCTCAGCATCCGGCGGCCGCACGAGCCGCGGGTAGTCGGTGCGGCGCTGCTCGAAGGTGCCGGCGGCCTCACGCTCGGCGAGCGACGCGCCGGCCATCTCCGCCTTCGCGCGGTCCTCCTCGATCCGCCGCACGCGGAGCAACGTGTCGTAGGGCGTCCTGAATGCGGGCATGGCGGCCTCCGTTCAGCCTCGGGACGGGGGACGGATCCGGCGGCGGGCCTCACGCGAGCGGTCCGGCCTCTTCGCGATCCCGTGATCGGGGCGCTTCATCCCGACTCGGTGATGCGGTGGAGTTCGGCCCACGCCTCGGCGGCCGGGGTGAGGTCCTCCATGTCCTGACGCAGGAACGCGTCGATCTCCGGCATCTGGGCGAGGGCTCGGTCGACCTGCGGGTTACTGCCCTTGACGTAGGCGCCGATGTCGATGAGGTCCTTGGCGTCGCGGCGGGCCGCGAGCAGTTGCCGCATGACGGTGGCGTCGGCGCGTTGCTCGCGCGTCGTCACGGCCTTCGTCACACGGGAGATCGACTCGAGCACGTCGACGGCCGGGAAGTGCCCCTGGGTCGCGAGGGCGCGCGAGAGGACGATGTGGCCGTCGAGGATCGAGCGGACGTTGTCGGCGATGGGGTCGTTGAGGTCGTCACCGTCGACGAGCACGGTGTAGAGCGCGGTGATCGACCCCGTCTTCGCCATGCCCGCCCGTTCGAGGAGCCGCGGCATGAGACCGAAGACGCTCGGCGGGTAGCCGCGCGTGGCGGGCGGTTCGCCGGCGGCGAGGCCGACCTCGCGCTGGGCCATCGCGACACGCGTCACGGAGTCCATGCAGAGGATGACGTCCTGCCCCTGGTCGCGGAACCACTCGGCGATCCGCGTCGCGGTGAACGCCGCGCGCAGACGCACGAGCGAGGGTTCGTCGGAGGTCGCGACGACGACGACGGCGCGTTTCATCCCCTCCGGGCCGAGGTCGCCCTCGATGAACTCCCGCACCTCACGGCCGCGTTCCCCGACGAGCGCGAGCACGGAGATCGGGGCCTCGGTGCCGCGCACGATCATCGAGAGCAGCGAGGACTTTCCGACACCGGATCCGGCGAAGATGCCGAGACGTTGTCCGCGGCCGGCGGGGACGAGCGTGTCGAGCGCGCGGACGCCGAGCGGCATGGGTTCGGTGATGCGCTCGCGGTCCATCGCGCGCGGCGGCGTGCCGTCGCTGCTCGTCATGACGACGTCGCGCAACGGCGGCCCGTCATCCATCGGCTGTCCCAGGGCGTTGACGACGCGCCCGAGCAGACCGGGGCCGACGGGGACCTGCAGCGGCGCGCCCGTGGACAGGACGGGGTTGCCGGCACGTACGCCGCGCAGGTCGGACACCGGCAGGCAGGCGGCGTACCCGTCGCCGAGGGCGACGACCTCGGCCATGATCGGGCCGTGGTCGCCGATGATCCGCACCGCCTCGCCGATGCCGAGTTCGAGCCCCGAGACCTCGATCGACAGGCCGACGGCGCTCGTCACCCGTCCGCGGGCGAGCGGTCGGGCGACCTTGGCGGCCTGACCGGCGAGATCGGTGTAGAGACCGGGCAGGGGGGCGCCCGCCGTGAGCGTGCCTCGGGAACCCGGCGTGCCGTGGGTCCCCGGCTCACCATCGACACCGAACGCACCGAACGCACGCGGCGTACCGGGGGCGAGACCGGGTGGCGTGCTCATCCGAGCAGGGCCTGACGGACGCGGTCGAGGGCACCCTGCAGGCACGCCTCGACCTCGAGGTTCGTCGCCATCGCGACGGCGTCACCGGGGGCGACGCTCGGGTCGGCGACGACGTCGGCGATGCTCCACTCGAGGATGTCGCCGGTGATCGCGACGGCGTCCTCGCGATCGGCGGGGTTCAGCCGCAGGGTGACCGTGGCGCGGCGCGGCACCTGCGAGAGGGCTCGCATGACGGCGTCGCGGGCGCGGCATTCCCCCACCTCGAGGTGGTGTCCGACGATCGACTCGGCGATCTGCACCGAGAGTTCGGTGACGACCTCCCGCAGCTGCGTGACCGCGGGGGCCTGGTAGTCGAGCGCGCCCGCGATCGCGACCTCGATGTTCGCGAGCAACTCCCCGAGGCGCTCCTTGCGGGAGGCGCGCTCGCGCGCGTCGCGGTCGAGCAGTTCGGCCCGCTGGGCCGCCATGAGGTCGAGCCCCTCCGCCCGTCCCGCCTCGAACCCGGCGGCGTGGCCGTCCTCGTACCCGCGGGCGCGGGCCTCCTCCTTGGCCTTCTCGACGAGGTCGGCGAGATAGGGGTCGACGAGGCGCGGGTCGGCGACGCCGACGGGGGCGAACTCGGTCTCCCTGAGGTCGGCGGCCATCCGGGCCGGCCGGGACGTGTCGTCCTCGCCCGCCCGGATGACGTAACTCGTCCGGTTCGGCGTGTACCGCAGGCCCTCAGGCAACGAACTCGTCCCCACCGCCGCGGGCGACGACGATCTCGCCCGCCTCCTCGAGCATCCGGATCGCGCGGATGACGACGGCCTGGGCCTCCTCGACCTGCTTGAGGCGCACGGGGCCGAGGATGCTGATCTCGTCGGCGAGCGCGAGCGCGGCCCGCTCGGACATGTTGCGGGTGATCTTCTCCCGCACGTCCTCCCGGACGCCCTTGAGCGCGACGGCGAGGTCCTTCGACTCGACCTTGCGGAGCACGACCTGCACGGCCCGGTCCTCCAGGCCGACGATGTCCTCGAACATGAACATCTGCGCGCGCACCTGCTCGGCGAGTTCGAGGTCTCGCTTCTCCAGGCCCTCGAGGATCATGCGTTCGGTCGTCCGGTCGGACTGGTTGATGATCTCGACGAGCGGCTTGAGGCCGCCGACCTTGGTGGAGTCCGCCGCCTGCACGAGGGTGGAGAGGCGACGTTCGAGGTGGGACTCGACCTGCTTGACGATCTCGGGCGAGGTGCGGTCCATGATCGCGAGGCGGTGGGCGACCTCGGCCTGCATGTCCGAGGTGAGGCCCGACAGGATGATCGCGGCCTGTTCGGACTGCATGTGGGCGAGGACGAGCGCGATCGTCTGGGGGTGCTCGTCCTGCAGGTAACTGAGGATGAGCTTGGCGTCGACGCGGCGGAGGAACTCGAAGGGCAGCTCCACGAGCGAGGCCGTGAGGCGGTCCATCACCTCCTGCGCCTTGTCCTTGCCCATCGTCGCGATGAGGATCTCCTCGGCGAACCCGACACCGCCCTGGACGTAGTACTGGCGGGCCTTGGCGAGGCCCCGGAACTCCTCGAGGACCTCGTCGAGCACCTCGACGTCGACGCCCTCGAGTCGGGCGATCTCGGCGGTGAGCGCCTCGACCTCGTGCTCCGGCAACGACCTGAGGATGGCCGCGGAGGCGTCCTTCCCGAGTTGCACGAGCAGGATCGCGGCTTTGCGCACACCGGTGAGGTGAGGGGCGACGGCGTTGCTCACGTGCTCTCCTTTCCGTCCTCGTCAGGGCTGTGCGGTGCGCGGTGCGCGGTGTGCCGTGCGGTCACTTGCGTTCGGCGATCCAGCCGCGCAGGAGCCGGGCGACCTCGTCGGGGTTCTCCTCGACGAGCGCGGTGATCTCGGCGCGGGCCTGCGTGCGGGCCTCGGACTGCGGGTCGATCGGCGTGGCCTCGATGATCGGCATCTCGTCGTCCTCGAGGGCGTACTCGGCCGGGGGCGGCGGGAGGGCCGGCATCGGCATCGCCCCGGCGGGGCCGAGCGCGTCGGTCTCGTAGGAGGCGAGGTCGCCGATCTCGACGGTCTTCGTCTTCTTGCGGCTCTTGCGGAACCCGATGAGCAGGGCGAGCAGAAGCAACAGGGCGAGACCGATGTTCTTCGCGAGCTCGACGAGCTGGTCCTGACGGGCCTGCTCGGCCGCGGCCTTGGCCTCGGCCTCGGCGGCCGCGGACGCCTGGGTGTCGAACGGCATCCGGCTGACCTTGACGACGTCTCCACGTGTGGTGTCGATGCCTGCCGCGGCGGCGACGAGCTGGTTCATCTCGGTCTGGCTGATCGCCGCCGTCTTGTTCGCGTCGAGGACGACCGCGACGCCCATGCGGGCGAGTCGACCGGGCGCCTGCTCGGTCACGGTCGTGCGGGTGCCGACCGGGTTGATCGTCTTGCGCTTCTCGGTGTTGTACTGCTGGTTGCTCTGGCCGGCGTTGCCCTGCGGCACGGTGATGTTGTCCGGGCCGAGCACACCGCCGGTGGGCGTCTGACCGTTGCCGCGGAGGTTCTCGGTCTCGAGGTCCTCCTGGACGGGGACGGCCCCGGGTTGGGCGGGGATGTACTCGTTCGACTGCACCTTGGTGTTGTCGAAGTTGAGGTCGGCCGAGACGGTCACCGAGGAGTTGCCGACCCCGACGGTCTTGTCGAGCATCGCCTGGATCTTCTGCTGCGCGCTTGCCGAGAGGCCCTGGGCCTGCGCGAGACGCTGGTCGCCGAGGGCGCTCGCGGCACCCCCCGCGCCGGTCGCCGAGAGCAGACGGCCGGAGCTGTCGGTGACCGTGACGTTGTTCGCCGTGAGCTTGGGCACCGCGCTGCTCACGAGGTGGACGATGGCCTCGACCTGGCCCGCGTTGAGCTGCTGCTGGGGCTTGGGCGTGACGAGGACCGAGGCCGTCGTGGGCGTCTGCTGGGCGGTGAACACCTGCTCGTCGGGCAACGCGAGCTGCACCGTCGACTTCTGGACGGCATCGAGGCTGTCGATGGCCTTCTGCAGCTCACCCTCCGCAGCCCGCTTGGCGGCCATCTTCTGCTGGAAGTCGGAGGAGGCGAAGTTCTGCTGATCGAGCAGACCGTAACCCTGGCTGTTCTCGGTGTTCGCGGGCAGGCCCGCGGCGGCGAGGTCGATCCGCGTCTTGGCGACCTGCTCGGCCGGCACCTCGACGGTCGAGCCGCCGTCGGCGAGTTCGTAGGTCGTGCCGAGCTCGTCGAGCTTGGCCGTGACCGCTCCGGCATCGGAGCTGGAGAGACCGGTGAAGGCGGGGGCCATGGTCGGTCTGCTCGCCCACTGGTAGAAGGCGACGCCACCGACGAGGGCCACGACGAGCGCGATCACCGTCACGGCACGCTGGCCGGCGGTGAACGAGCCCCAGGTGGTCCTGATCTTGGTGAAGGCGGACGAGAATCGTTGGTTCACAGCTGCATCCGGATGATGTCGTTGAAGCTCTGGAGGGCCTTGTCACGCACGTTGACGGCGAGCTGGGTGGCCACCTGCGCCTCGTTCGCCGCGATCGTGTACTCGTGGATGTCCTGCAGGTTCCCGGTGGCGGCGGCGACGGCGAGTTTGTCGCTGCGCTCGTGCAGCGCGGAGAGGTCACCGAGCTGTCGCCCGACCATGCCGGTCGCACCCGACTGCTGCCCGCGGCCGAGATCGGAGGGCTCGGAGGCCCAGGTCGTCATGTTCGCGGCCGTGACCTCGGGCTGCGCGAAGGTCGTCGGCGCCGCACCCCCGGTGGCGGTGATCGGCATCGTCGCAGGGCCGGTCGCCCCCACGGCCTGCACCGAGGACGGTCCGTACGCCTCGATGCGCCCCGCGAGCATCTGACCGAACGAGGCGACACCCTGGCGGGGGTCGGAGAGAGCGATGTCGGTGCGCGGCGGGGTGGCCGACACACCGGAGGCCGGATTGAGGCCGAACCCGGGCGTGACGCCGAACCCGAACGACGGCGTGAGGGGGGCGATGCTCATTTGCCGATTCCGATCGCTGCTTCGTAGGTCGCCTTCGTGCGTTCCACCGCGGCGAGGTTGGCCTGATAGGCGCGTTGGGCCTGCATGAGCTGGGCCATCTGGTCGGAGAGGTTGATGTCGGGCACCCGCACCTGTCCCCGCGCGTCGGCGAGGGGATGGTCGGGCATGTCGACGACGCGGCCCTCGGGGTTGCCCCACACGTTGCCCGCGACGTAGGCGCCGGCGGGCTTGCCGTAGTCGGCGGCGCGGGCGACGACGTACCGCGCCTGGAAGGCGGCCTCGTCCGTGCGGGACACGTCGTTCATGTTGGCGATGTTGTCGCTCACCGCGTCGAGCCACTTGCGGTTGACGGTGAGGCCCGAGTGGGAGACGTTCATCGCGGCGAACATGGCGCTCATGAGGACCCTCTCGATCAGGCGCCCGAACCGCTGATGGCGGTGCGGAGCGAACGGAACTTGCCGGTGAGGGCCTGGGCGATGAGTTGCTGGGTGAGCAGGGTCTCCTGGCCGGCGACGGCCTCCTCGTCGAGGTTGACGTTGCTGCCGTTGGTGCGCGTGGGCTCGAGCGAGCGGGCGGTCGCGATGTCGATGCGGCCGGGGTCTCGTCCCTCGGCGTACGCCTCGGCGAGGACGCTCTCGAAGTCGACCTTGCCGGCGAGGAACCCGGGGGTGTCGATGTTCGCGAGGTTGTCCGCGATCGTGCGCTGACGCATCGACAGACCGGTCATGGCCTCGTTGAGCGTGCGCGTCGTGATGTCGCCGATGAAGAAACTCATGCGTGTCGGCTCCCCTTCGAATGGCAGGTGTCGGGGTCGTGGCAGGAACCCCGCCGGCATCCCTCCGTGGCGACCGCAGCCATCCGTGGCCTCACCCCTCATCGGCGTCCCCTGGGCGGTCCTGAGCGCTAACGACCCACGGACAACGCTGTGACCTGCATGGATGCAACGAGATCGTGGGTTCGGACACAGGCCTGCCGCGTCCGACGAATCCCCCACGACCTCAACGGATCCCCGCCCGGGTCGTGTCGTGACCCTGGACGGGCGCGGCCCGGCGCTGTGGCCGACTCCCCGCCGTCTCGACCGGCCCTGCACGCGCGCGACCCCGCCCCGCGGGTGGCGGGACGGGGTCGCGTGGGAGCGGGAGCGTCAGCTCTTCCCGTGGGGGTCCTGGACGGCGGAGGGGGCCGCAGCCGTGGCGCCGTGCTCGGGCCAGACACCCTCGACGATGCCCCGCGGACGGACGGGCAGCTCGTCGAGCACGTATCGCGCGTCCTCGGGACGCTGCTCGTGCCGCTCGAGATCTCGCAGGGCCTGCACGGCGTACTTGCCGAGGAAGAGCAGCGCGACGAGGTTGATGAGGGCCATGAGCGACATCGCGAGGTCGGCGAGATCCCACACGGTGCCCAGCTTCGCGAGCGCGCCGATGAGCACCGAGACGACGACGAGCAGCCGGATGCCGATCCGGCCGAGGCGGCCGCCGCCGAGGAAGTCCATGTTGACCTCGGCGTAGGTGGAGTTGCCGAGTACGGAGCTGAAGGCGAACACGAAGATGAGCACCGACATCACGGGCACCACCCAGGTGCCGAGCTCGGAGGCGAGGGCGGTCTGGGTGAGGGAGGCGCCGGCCTGATCGCGCGTCGTCTGGCCGGGGACGTACACCGACGGGCCGGCGAGGAGGATCATCACGGCGGTGGCCGTGCAGACGATGATCGTGTCGACGAAGACGCCGGTGGCCTGCACGATCCCCTGGTGGGCGGGGTGGCTGACCGTCGCCGTCGCGGCGGCGTTCGGTGCCGAACCCATACCGGCCTCGTTGCTGAACATGCCCCGCTTGACGCCGTTCATGAGCGCCGCGGCCATGCCGCCCGCGGTGCCCGCGAGCGCTTGGTCGAGCCCGAACGCGCCACGGAGGATGTCGGCGATCGCGCCCGGTACCTCGGGGGCCCGGACGACGATGACGGCCAGGGCGAGCAGGAAGTACGCGAGCGCCATGAGCGGGGCGATCAACTCGGTGACGCGCGCGACCGAACGGATGCCACCGAGCACGATGACGGCGGTGAGCGCGGCGAGACCGAGGGCGGTCACCGTCGGCGACACCCGGTGCCCGGAGGAGAGGACGTCGGCGATCGTGTTCGCCTGGACCATGTTGAAGGCCATTCCGAACGCGAAGATGAGGCACACGGCGAACACCATGCCTGCCGGGCGGGAGCCGAGGCCGCGTTGGATGTAGTAGGCGGGCCCGCCGCGGAACGTGTTGTCGTCGTTCGGCTGCTTGTAGATCTGCGCGAGGGTGGCCTCGGCGAACGCCGTGGCCATGCCGAGCAGCGCCATGACCCACATCCAGAAGATCGCTCCCGGCCCACCGAGCGCGAGGGCGATGGCGACGCCGGCGATGTTGCCCGTGCCCACGCGGCTCGCGAGGCTGATGCAGAAGGCCTGGAAGGAGCTGATGCCGCCCTCCTGCCCCGACCGGGATCTGCCGATCACCCGCACCATCGTGCGAGCGGAACGGAACTGCATGCCGCGGGTGCGCAGCGTGAAGAGCAGGCCGCAGACGGCGAGGAGGGGGACGAGGCCCCACTCGGTGAGGTACTCGTTCGCCCCCGTCACGAGGTGGTCGAAAGCTTCCATCGGGTCTTCTTCCGGGAGGGGTGGACCGGGACGTGACCCGGAGTGGTGCGCCCAGAGTAGGGGCACGCCTGACCGGGAAGGGTCATCCGTTGCGCGAACCCCCGCCACCGGCGTCCACCCGCCCCACGGCCCATGCCCCGGCGCCCCTCACCGTCCCGGCCCGAGACCGACGACCCGTCCCCGTCAGCGGGGTCGGTAGACGGCGGCACGGCCGATGTTCTGCCGCTCCCACCCGTCGTCGACGTTCATCGTCGTCTCGGCACCGCCGAGGAAGAGGTAGCCGTCCGGACGCATGGCCTTCTTGACCTGTTGCAGGATCGAGCGCTTGGTGTCGACGTCGAAGTAGATGAGCACGTTGCGCAGGAACACGATGTCCATCTGCCCCATCGGCGGCAAGGGCTCGGCGAGGTTGAGGAACCTCGTCTCGATCATCTTCCGCAGCCGCGGATCCACCTGGTAGTTCATGCCGTGACGGGCGAAGTACCGCACGAGCAGCGGCGCGGGCAGGCCGCGGTTGATCTCGAACTGGGTGTAGACGCCCTCTCGCGTGCGGGCGAGCATCTTGTTGTCGATGTCGGTCGCGAGGAGCCGGATGCGCCAGCTCGGGTCGGCCCCGATGAGTTCCTGGATGAGCATCGCGATCGTGTACGGCTCCTGGCCGGAGCTGCACGCGGCACACCAGATGTTGAGGGCACGCTCCCGGCCGCGCTGCACGAGCAGGCCGGGCAGGATCTCGTTGGACAGGGCCATGAACGGGTGGCCGTCGCGGAAGAACGAGGTCTCGTTCGTCGTCATCGCCTCGACGACCTGGTCGCGGACGGGCCCGGTCGGGTTCGCCCGGAGGGCCCGCACGAGGTCGCTCATCGACGCATCGCCCCGTTCACGGGCGAGCGCCACGAGACGCGACTCGATCAGGTATTCCTTGCTGCGATCGAGGACGATCGCCGACCGCGCCCGCACGACCTGACTGATGAAGTCGACGTCAGATCCGGAAAGGCTCATGCTCCCCTGCTCCTCGAGATGGTGCCACGGCCGGATGAGGCGCGGGACGCGATGGCCTCCGCAAGCTGCGGCAGAGGGATGATGTCGCACGGCAACCCGGCGGCGACGGCTGCACCGGGCATTCCCCAGACGACCGACGTCGCCTCGTCCTGGACGAGGAGCGCGCCGCCCGCCCTCAGGATGGGTTCGGCACCGCGGTGCCCGTCCTGACCCATTCCGGTCATGATCACGGCGAGCACGTTGCCGCCGTACACCTCGGCGGCCGACCGGAACATGGGGTCCACGGCGGGGCGGCAGTAGTTCTCCTGCGGCCCCTGGTCGGTGACGGCGGTGACGGTGTCCCCGGAGCGCTTGAACCGCATGTGGTAGTCGCCGGGGGCGATGAGGACCTTGCCGAGCGCGACGGGTTCGCCGTTGCGTGCCTCGACGACGTGCAGGGCCGACTTCGTGTCCAGCCGCTGGGCGAACAGCTGCGTGAACACGGGCGGCATGTGCTGGGTGACGACGATCGGCACCGGCAGGCTCCCGGGCAGATGCGAGATCACCGTGGTCAAGGCGTCGGGCCCACCGGTCGAGACGCCGATGGCGACGACGTCGACCTTGCCGGTGCGCCCGGCCGTCGTGATCGGACCACCCGCGGAGGGTGCGCCGGGCGCGCCGGGGGCGGCCGGACCCCGCGGGGGCTCCCCACCGAAGGCGGGACGGGCCCGCTTCGGCGGCATGGGCGCCCTCCCGGTGAGGGACTTGATCTTGGGGATGAGCTGGCTGCGCACCGCCTCCATCGACTCACTCACCGAACCGACGTTCGCCGGCTTGGTGACGTAGTCGCTCGCGCCTCGCTCGAGCGCGTCCAGCGTCGCACCCGCACCGCGCTCGGTGAGCGTGGAGAACATGATGACCGGCAGCTTCTTGTCACGCCGGCGCAGCTCGACGAGGGCCTCCAGCCCGTCCATCACGGGCATCTCGACATCGAGCGTCATGATGTCGGGCTTGAGCATCGCGAGTTTGTCGAGCGCGTTCTTGCCGTTGACCGCCGTCCCCACGACCTCGATCTCGGCGTCGGCCTTGAGCACGTCGGTGATGAGGCGGCGGATGACGATGGAGTCGTCGCAGATGAGCACGCGGATTCTGGGCCCGGCCATCACAGGAGTCCCAGCATCGCGAGCTTGTCCTCGATGACCTCCGGGGTGAACGGCTTGATGACGTATTCGTGAGCACCGGCGGCGAGGGCACGGACGATGTTGGCCTGTTCGGCCTCGGTCGTCACCATCATCAACGTGATGTCGCGCCAGGCCCGGTTCTTGCGCACCTCGACGATGAACTCGAGCCCGTTCATCACGGGCATGTTCCAGTCGATCAGGCAGACCTCCGGCAGGGGACCCCGCTCGACGGCCTCCAATGCCAGCCTGCCGTCGGCGACCGCTTCCACCTCGAACCCGAGATTCTCCATCGTCCGGGTCAGGATCGTGCGCATCGCGCGCGAATCGTCGATCACCAGTGCACGCATCGTCGTCCTCGCTGCTCAGGTCTCATGACCCGGTCGGGGTCTCCTCGCCACCGTTCGGCGGCCCGGTGGCGGGCTCCGCGTCTCCGACGGGTGCCACACCCACTCATCGGCGAGGTCGCTACGTTCTCAAGCGGTCCCGCGCAACCGGCCGAACCGTGGCCCTCGCCGGGCGCCCACCGATCGGATGACGTCATCGATGAGGTCATCGATTCGGGGGTCATGACCCTGGATTCGATGACGTCATCGACGACGTCATCGCGGCGGGGGGTCAGTAGCGGAAGCGCTCGAGGATCTCCCGCAGCTCCGTCGCCCTGGCCCCGAGGTCGGAGGCGGCCGCCGCGGTCCCACGCGAGGCGTCCATGTTGGCGCTCGCGATGCGGCTCACCTGGGCGACGCGGTCGGAGATCGACGTGGCCCCGTTCGCGGCCTCGTGCACGGTGCGGCCCATCTCGTCGGTCGTCGCGCTCTGCTGCTCGACGGCGCTGGAGATCGCGTACTGGGTGTCGTTGATCTGGGCGATGATCGCGGAGATCTCGGCGATGGCCGTCACGGCCTCCTCGGTGTCGGCCTGGATCGCCTCGATCCGGCGGCCGATGTCCTCGGTGGCCTTGCTCGTCTCCTGCGCGAGGTCCTTGACCTCGTTCGCCACGACCGCGAAGCCCTTGCCGGCCTCACCGGCCCGAGCGGCCTCGATCGTCGCATTGAGCGCCAACAGGTTGGTCTGCTCGGCGATCGAGGTGATCGCCTTGACGACCTCACCGATCTCCGCCGAGCTCGCCCCCAGCTTCGCGATCGTCCCGTTCGTGCGGTCGGCCACGGCGACGGCCCCCGCGGCGACTCCGGCCGCATCCCCGGCGGACTTCGCGATCTCGCGGATGCTCGCGGTCATCTCCTCGGTGCCCGCGGCGACGGTCTGCACGTGATGCGTCACCTCGCCCGAGGACCCGGAGACGGCCTCGAGGTCGAGACTGGCGGCGCTCGCCCCGCGGTCGAGTTCCCCCGCGTGTTCGGCGAGGCGCCGGCTGGCCTGCGTGACCTCGGTGGTCGCGCCGTCCATCGCGACGAGGACCGCACGCACGGACTCCCGGGTGGCGTCGGCGGCCTGGGCGAGATCGCCGATCTCGTCGCCCGGCTCGACACCGGTCGGGCGGGTGAGGTCCCCGGCGGCCATGCCGGTGAGGGTCTGCTCGACGCGGCGCATCCGCCCGGCGACCGACCGGGCGACGAGCCACGCGAGGGCCACGACCGCCCCGGCGGTGAGGACGAGGGTGACGATCGAGACGAGGCGCCGACGGTCCGCGGCCGCCTCGGCGTCGGCCTGGGCCTGTTCGGCGGCGGCCGTCGCCGACTCGGCGAGCCGTTCGGCGACGGTACCGCTCTCGGCGAGCCGGGCCCACGATCGGTCGATGTGCCGGGCGCCGCCCCTGCGGTCCTTCGTGAGATAGACCCGAGCGCCCTCGTTCTCGGCCTCCACGTACTCCCGGTCGAGCTCCTTGAGACGCACGATGTCGTCGATCTGCCGCGGGCCGATCCCGGAGGTGGGCAGTCCGCCGAGCAGGGACGCCTTCTCGTCGTGCACCTGGGTGGCCGCGGCGCGGGCCGGGGAGTCGGGGGCGGCGGCGTCCCAGTCGCCCTTGTTGACCTGGAGGACGTACACGGTCGTCGCACCCTTGAGGCGGGTGTCGAGGGCCGCGATGCGGGACGCGTCCTGCGCGAGGGAGGTCTGCCTCTCGTGCTCCCCCGTGGCGTCGGTGGAGGCGAGGTCTCCCGTCCAGGTCGCGACGGCGAACAGCAGGAGCCCGAGGACACCGATGACGCCGATCGAGAGGATCTTGGTGGCGAGCGGCACCCGGGAGAACGGCGAACGGGTGGGCGAGCTGGACGACACGAGGGACTCCTGGAGGGACGCGCAGGAAGTGGCCTGACGTCTGCTCATCGGCGAATCCGCGCGCGAAACAAGGGAATCGGTCGCAGGCGCGGGGCCTGTCGGGGGGCGTGCCAGAATCGTGGCGCCGCCCCGACCGGGGTCGGCCTCGTCTGCGAGCCGGCCCCGGGGCCGGACTAGGAGTCACCGTGAAGATCGCCGTGGGCGCCGACCATGCCGGGTTGACCCTCAAGAACGCCATCGTGGACCACCTGCGCGGCCTCGGTCACGAGGTCCTCGATGTGGGCACGAACTCCCCCGAGCGCACCGACTACCCGATCTACGGCTCGCGCGCCGCGCATGTCGTCACCTCGGGCGAGGCCCGCTTCGGCGTCCTCGTCTGCGGCTCCGGCATCGGCATCTCGATCGCGGCCAACAAGGTGCCCGGCGCACGGTGCGTCGTCTGCATCGAGCCCTACTCGGCGGCGATGTCGCGACGCCACAACGACGCGAACATGATCGCCCTCGGCGAACGCTTCGTCGGCGTCGACATGGCGCTGGCCTGCGTCGACGCATTCCTCGAGGCGTCCTTCGAGGGCGGTCGCCACGTCGACCGCGTCGCGCTCTTCGACCGGATCGAGGCCGGCGAAGAGCTCTGAACACCGGCCCCGGCCGGGCCGCGCCCCCTCACCCTCACCCTCACGGACGCGAGGACGCCCCCGACGTCGTCGACTCGGGGGCGGGCACGCGTGATCGGATGACGTCACCGAGGACGCCATCCGATCAGAGGCGGTGGCGGAGGGGACTCCCCCGCAGGTCAGGCGGCGACGTCGACGTCCACGCCCTTCGTGGTGTCGAGGACGAGCATGAGCTCGTGGTCGAGCTTGCAGACCTGGGTGACGAGGTCGCGCACACGCGGGGGCACGGTGTCCGGCGGCGCCTCGAACCGGTCGAGGTCCGGCTCGAGCACGTCCCCGATCTCGTCGACGAGCAGGCTCGTCGCGGAGTCCGCCGTCCGCACGACGACGTTCGTCACCTCCTGCCCCTCCTCGCGAGCCGGCAACCCCATCCGCTCGCGCAGGTCGATCGTGATGACGATCTGGCCGCGGAGGTTGATGAGGCCGGAGACCTCCCGCGAGGAGAGTGGCACCTTGGTGAGGGCCTGTTCGCGGAGCACCTCCTGGACCGTCTCGACGGGGACACCGAAGAGGTGGCCGCCGAGGCGGAACGTGCAGTACTGCGTCGACATGGAGTGTCCCTTCGCTGTGCCCGCGGTGGGCGAGGATCAGTAGTGGAAGCGTCCGACGAGGGTCTGGAGCTCCGCGGCGCGCTGGGCGAGTTCGTTCGCGGCCTCCGTGGTGTTGGCGACGGAGCGGGCTGCGCTCTCGCTGGAGTCGGCGACCTGCGACAGGCCCCGCGCGATGCCGGAGGCGCCGGTGGCGGCGTCGGCAACGTTGCGGCCCATCTCGTTGGTCGTCGCGGTCTGCTCCTCGACGGCCGAGGCGA